>JAKSPZ010000059.1 GCA_024404395.1 Clostridia bacterium
CGATCACCTGCCCGCGCGTGATTTCACGGCGGACATGCTGACCACCGAGAACCTCTACGCCAGCCATTACATCGTCTGGAACAATTTCAGCAAGGAGATCGAAGCGCCGAACCTGCAGGCATATCGTTTGTCCGCAAATCTGCTGAGACAGATGGGCATCGGCGGCGGCATCATCTCCCGCTATCATCAGTCCTATCCGCTGGATGTGGATGACGAAGCGTACTTTAGCCGCCTCGAGATCCTCGAGTATGACATGCTCTTCGGCGATCACAGCGCGTACAACGGCGAAATGCCTTACGAGCCCACGGATCTGCAGTTCGGCAGCCAGCCCATCGAGATCACGTCCGCCTCTCAGGCTTACGGCAGACTGCTGGTGACCGGCAAGAATTTCACCGAGTATTCGAAGATCATTGTCGACGGCACCGCTGTGGATACCGCATTCGTGACGGATCGCCAGATCATCGCGATCGTCCCGAGAACGCCTGCTGTCGCGCAGGTGGAAGTTGCGCAGATAGCAAACGACGGTACGGAATTGAGCCGCACCGCCGTGTATGAGATGGATCAGTAATTTTCGATTGTTTCGCCTGTAAAGACCGCTTCCGCCGGACCTTCCATGAAGACGTGTCCGTTTTCACCGTGACGGATGAGAAGCGTTCCGCCGGGCAGATGGATGTTCGTTTCGCTGCCGCAGAGCCCGAGGTTCTCGGCAGCGGTGAACACCGCACAGGCGCCCGTACCGCAGGCGAGGGTGGGACCGTCGCCGCGCTCCCAAACGCGAACGCTGATGCCGCTGTCATCGACATGGCAGAACTCAATGTTCGCCTTGGCGGGGAAGATGGGATGGTGTTCCATCAGGTTGCCGAGACGCAGGAAATCCTTGCCTTCCGGATAGAAGTCGAAGGTGACTGCGTGGGGGTTGCCCATGGACACACAGTAGAAATGACGAATGACACCATCCAGCTCGATTTCGATCTGGTTGGACGCCGCATTGACAGGAATCTGAGCGGGATTCAGGATGGCGGCACCCATATCGACGGTGACGTTGTTACCGTTGATCACGGCGGTCAGCAGCCCGGCATCGGTCTCGAAGACGATGGTGTCGCTTGGCGCACGACCGAGCATCTTCAGAAACAGTGCGGCGCAGCGCAGACCGTTTCCGCACATTTCCGCATCGCTGCCGTCCGAATTGATGACGCGCATCCGTGCATCGGCACAGTTTGAAGGACCGACGACGATGATGCCGTCTGCACCGACGGCAAAGTTGCGCCGACACAATTTCGCCGCGGCGCGGGAATAATCGTTTACCTGCTCGGTGAAGCCATCGACCATAATGAAGTCGTTGCCGATACCGTGCATCTTCGTGAATTTCATCAGTGTCACCTCTGCATTTGCAATCCACGCTATTATAGCAAAAACAACTCACGTATTCAACCGCTCTGCGGTGAAGATAACAAATGGAGGAACAGAAAATGAAGGCTTTTACCCGTATCCTTGCGCTGGTCGTTGTCTTCGCAATGGCTCTGACGCTGACCGCCATGGCGGAACCGTCTATGCAGTATACCGTTGCGATCATGGATCCTTATGTCATGGTCGGCGGCGCAAAAATGCTTGACCTGAAGGGCGTCGACCTTGAGCTGACCGCATCTGTCACCGACAGAGATCTCCTCGGCCTCTCTCTGAATGCGTTTATCGGCGATAACAGTGATTTTCTGGCCGGCGTCGATTGTCAGCTGGACGGCAACCTGTTTACCCTTTATCTGGATGGCATGACCAATAGCTATTGTGTCGATCTTGCGTCCCAGGGTGTGGATGTAGCCTCCGAGCTCAGTCAGATTCCGCTCATGACCGCACTGATGACTGCTGACCCCAACGCTTCCGCAGCGCCTGACTTCCTGCTCACCGATCTCACCTTCGAGGCGCGCGCGGCAATTATTGAAAGCCTTTTCGGCGGTGCCATGCAGCCTGCGGGCGGTGCTGACTACACGATCCACGTCACTGAGGGCAATTCCCGTGCGTTCCTGTTGGGCATCATTGAGATGATGCAGCAGGCGAACGCTCAGCTGGCACAGCAGGGTATGGATATCAGTGAGGCAATTGCAGTGATTCGCAAGCTGAGCTACACCCTGGACGGCACCCTTACCCGTACCCCCAGTTCCATCACCATGAATCTGGAAGGTAAGCTGATGATGGACGGCGAGAGCACCGATGTTCCCGTTGCAATCGAATACACCGATAAATGGGGCACCGGCAACTGCAAGATTACCTTTACCAATCCTGAGAATTCGAGCGAAACGATCGATATCACGTTCTGGCTCGGCACTGCGACTGTCGGTTTTGACGTGTGGAGCCTTGGCGAACAACTGATGTACTTCTCCTATGATGAACTCACGACCGCGACGGGCGGACTGGTCCACAGGATGTCGGTGACCTATGAC
Source organism: Clostridia bacterium (assembly GCA_024404395.1). GTDB lineage: Bacteria > Bacillota > Clostridia > Christensenellales > Aristaeellaceae > Faecivicinus. The sequence goes on from JAKSPZ010000059.1 coordinate 2,436, forward strand.
GGCAACCAGAGCTTCTCTGTAACCAGCGTCAGCAACTTTGTGGCAGACAAGCCCAGCGTGCATATGGAACTGACCGCAGACACCTACGCGGTTTCCGGCACCGCTACCATCGACTACGTGGAGCAGGAGCATTATGTCAACAACGGCAGCAATGTGACCATGGGTACCCTTGAGATCAATGTTGCCGAAAACCGTACCAACTTCAGCGGAGGTATCGGCATGACCATCGGCACGATCGACAATGCAGCCGATTCTTCCGAGTGGGTCATCTCCGCACCTGCTGTGGATGCCATGACCGCATCCTCTGCACAGCAGGAGCAGGCAGCGCGTGAAGCACAGGCAATCGTGGAAGATGCGGTTGCAACGCTTAGCCAGACCCTGCCTCAGTTTCAGATGCTCATGTCCCTCGTAGGTATGTAATCCGAAAAAGATAAAGGGAGCTGTCCATTTGGACAGCTCCTTTTGCTGTTATTTGGCTTTTGTACGTTTCTTCTTGGCATTATAGGCTTCAGGTTCAAACTGAACATTTGCAGTACCCGTCTGTGCGGCGGATACGAGGAATGTGGCAAAACGACCGATACTGCCGAGAAACTTATCCACGCGAACGGTGCGCTCGGCATCCTCCGAATACCCTGCCATCTTCGCAAGGGCGCGTTCCCATTTGCCGGTGGTCGCAGCGGAGGAGATCTCTTCAGGGACCACATCGATCAGGTTTCGACCCTTTTGCGTGGAGACGATGGTCTTGCCCGCACGGCGGGCGTAGCCTACGTCGATGAGTCGTTCAATGGTGGCGGCGCGGGTGGCGGGTGTGCCCAGCCCCGAGTCCTTCATCTGCTCGCGCAGGGATTCATCCTCGATGTCCCGTCCCGCGTTTTCCATGAGGTTGAGCAGGGAAGCGTCGTTGTGGGGCTTGGGCGGCTTGGTCTTTTCGGCTTTGACGGTCACACCCTGAACTGTCCTTGTATCACCTTTTTTCAGCGGCGGCAGGGGCGCTTCCTTTTCCTTGGATGCGTTCTTATCGTTCGCGTACAGCGCTTTCCAGCCTTCGTTGACGGGCATGGAACCCGTGGAACGGAAATGATGCTCGCCGACCTGCGTGATGATCTTGGCGGAATCGTACTCGTAATCGGGGCAATGGACCGCGATGAAGCGGCGTACGATCATGTCATACAGCGATTTCGCGGGCTCGGGCAGATTGTTGATGTCCGTGCGCTTTTCGGTGGGTATGATGGCGTGGTGATCGCTGATCTTGGTGTTGTCGTAATAGCGTTTGGAAAAGAGCTCTGTCTTTACGCCGGGCATGCGGACGAAATCCGCATAGGGCTGCGGCAGCTGCTCCAGGATGCGCTTGACCTTCGGGCGCAGATCGTCGGAGAGATAACGGCTGTCCGTGCGGGGGTAGGTGATCAGCTTGTGCTTTTCATACAGCTCCTGCGCGGTGTTCAGCGTTTTTTCGGCGGAAAAGCCCAGCTTGCTGTTGGCTTCGCGCTGAAGGGAAGTGAGGTCAAAGAGCTGCGGCGGAGGCGTGTGATTGCGCTTGGTCGTGCTTTCGATGATCGTGCCGAGCTGCTTCAGGACTTCCTTTTTGATGCGGTCGGCGGTAGCTTTATCTGCGATCCTCGTATCGCGACGGGCAGCGGTCTTTTCCTGACTCGACTCAGGTTCGTCCTTCTCCTTGGAGGGATCGAACCAGAAACCTTCATAGTCGCCGAAACTCGCTTTCAGCGTCCAGTAGTCCTCGGGGACAAAGGCTTCGATCTCGCGATCACGACGGACAATGAGGTTCAGCGTCGGCGTCTGAACGCGACCGACGGAGAGACGCACGTTGTAACGCAGGGTGAAGGCACGGGAGGCGTTCATGCCTACCAGCCAGTCCGCAAGGCTTCGGCATTTGGCACTGTCATACAGGGCGTCATACGCCGAAGAGGGCTTGAGCGCGGCGAATCCCGCTTTGATGGCGGCGTCGGTCATGGAGGAGATCCACAGTCGCTCTACGGGCTTTGTGGAGCCGGACATCTGATAAATGTAGCGGAAGATCAGTTCGCCTTCGCGCGCGCTGTCTGTCGCGCAGATGACGGAATCGATCTTGGGACTGTTGAGCATCATCTTTAGAACGTCGAACTGCTTTTTGCCGCTGGGAATGACCTTCAGCGGGATGGTCTCGGGCAGCATCGGCAGATCCTGCATGCGCCATTTGGTGTATCGCTCATCCACTTCACCCGGTTCGCACAGGGTGACGAGATGTCCGAACGCCCATGAGACGATATAGCTGTCGTTGTACAGATAGCCGTCGCCTTTTTGCGTTGCGCCGAGAACACGGGCGATATCGCGCCCAACAGATGGCTTCTCGGCGATGATCAGCTTGCGCATAATGAACCTACCTTTCAAATGATAATAAATTATAGCATGCAAACCTCTCAAATTCAAGGCTTGCGAAGCGGGGGCGAGGGTGCTATAGTAGTAGGGAGGAGTGATTGCATGGATGTTGAAATGATTCGTCAAGCCTATGCCCTGATCGGCGACCTGACGCCTTTGAAGACCGATTGCGGACTGATCTGCGACCATGCCTGCTGCGGTACCGACGAGGACGGCAACGGCGGCGTCTATCTGCTGCCCGGAGAACGGGAAGCCATGGGGGAGATCGGTTGGGGGATCGTGCAGGACGACCCGTTTGCGCCCATGCTCATCTGCAACGGACCCTGTGAGCGTGAAAAACGCCCGCTGCTCTGTCGCATCTTTCCCTTGATATCTGCGATTGGAAAAGGGGAGAGGCGGACAGTGAAGCTGGATAGACGTGCGCGCGCCATGTGTCCGCTGACTGCACACGGTCTGAAGGGACTGGATGCCGATTTTGCCCATCGCGTTCGCGATGCGATCCGACTCATCGAAACAGATCCCGAGGGAAAAGCTTTCCTTGAAAAATGGGAAGCGCTGGAAGCGGAATTTGCAAATATCTTTTAAGGAAGAACACTTATGAAAGACACTTACAGAAAAGTCGTGCTGCTGACGGGTGCCACCGGCGGCATCGGAAATGTGATCGCAAAGCGTCTGGCGGAGGAAGGCTGCCGAATGGTCCTGTGCGGACGTAAGGCTGAGAAACTGGCGCAGCTGGCGGCGGATATGGATGATGCCATGATCTATGCGGGCGACATGACCGAAGAATCCGTCATTGCCGACTGCATGGATAAGATCATCGAGCGCTACGGCGTGCTGGACGTGGTCGTGAACTGTGCGGGCATGGCTTACAACGGCAGCTTTGAGGAGACGTCCACCGAAACGCTGGATGCGATCATGAACATCAATTTCAGAACGCCTTTCCTGGTCTGCCGTGCCGCACTGCCGCACCTGAAAAAGTCCGATTGCGCAACCATCGTAAACATCGGTTCGGTGGTCGGACATGTGGGTTATGCCAATCAGGCCGCATATACCGCGTCAAAGCACGCGCTGCTGGGCATGACGCGGGCATTGGCGAAGGAAGTTTATAAGGACGGCATCCGTGTACATATGGTCTCGCCCGGCGGTGTCGCAACGGAGATGATCCTCATCGCACGTCCCGATCTCGTTAATGATGCGATGATCACGCCCGAGGAAGTGGCCGACGCGGTGTCGATGCTGGTCTTCAGCCGCGGTAATGCGGTGATTGACGAGATCCGTCTGCACAGAGTGGGCAAGGAACCTTTCCAATGACAGTTGCGGCTTTTTGCGCTTAACATACTTGCAAAAAAGGCAGATTTGCGCTATACTGTAACCAATCTTTTGATAAGAAAGGATGACTACCAATGATCGATATGAGCCGTTGGCAGGAAATTGCCAAGGAGAATATTCACAATCGTCCCGCTACCACCGGCAGACTGGCCGGCAAGATCGCGATCGTCACCGGCAGCGCACAGGGCTTCGGTAAGGGCATCGCCGAAGAAATGTACAAGGAAGGCGCGACCATCGTCATCGCCGACCTGA
>JAKSPZ010000006.1 GCA_024404395.1 Clostridia bacterium
TCGCAGTTCGAGACGTACACTATTCGCATTATTCCCGTATCTGCCCGATCGAGACTCCTGAAGGTCCGAACATCGGTCTGATCGGTTCTCTGGCAACCTACGCCCGCATCAACGAGTACGGCTTCATCGAGGCGCCCTATCGCCGCATCGATAAGGAGACCGGCGTCATCACCGACGAGATCATCTACATGACCGCCGATGAAGAGGATAAGTACATCATCGCTCAGGCCAACGAGCCTCTGGATGACCAGCATCGCTTCCTCCACGACCGCATCACCGTTCGCCGCCGCGAAGAGATCATCGAAGTCGAAGCCAAGACCGTTGACTTCATCGACGTTTCTCCCCGCCAGCTGATCTCCGTTGCAACCGGTATGATCCCCTTCCTGGAGAACGACGACGCAAACCGCGCGCTGATGGGTTCCAACATGCAGCGTCAGGCTGTCCCGCTGCTCTGCCCCGAAGCCCCCGTGGTCGGTACCGGTATCGAGTACAAGGCCGCCTGTGACTCCGGTGTCGTTCAGAAGGCACGTCAGGACGGTGTCGTTGTCCGCGTTACCGCCGATGAGATCGTCATCCGTGACGAGGCCGGCGAGGATCACCTCTACCGTCTGCAGAAGTTCACCCGTTCCAACCAGTCCACCTGCATCAACCAGCATCCCATCGTTTCCGAGGGTGAAGTGGTCGTGGCAGGTCAGCCCATCGCCGACGGTCCCGCGACCGACAACGGCGAGATCGCTCTGGGCCGCAACGCCCTGATCGGCTTCATGACCTGGGAAGGCTACAACTACGAGGACGCCGTCCTGCTGTCTGAGCGCCTGGTCAAGGAAGACATGTACACCTCCATCCATCTGGAGGAGTACGAGTCCGAAGCCCGCGATACCAAGCTTGGACCGGAAGAGATCACCCGTGATATCCCCGGTGTCGGCGAGGACGCCCTGCGCGACCTTGACGAGCGCGGTATCATCCGTATCGGCGCGGAAGTCCGTGCCAATGACATCCTGGTCGGTAAAGTCACCCCCAAGGGCGAGACCGAGCTGACCGCGGAAGAGCGCCTGCTGCGCGCCATCTTCGGCGACAAGGCCCGCGAAGTCCGCGATACCTCCCTCCGTGTGCCTCACGGCGAGTTCGGTATCATCGTCGATGTCAAGATCTTCACCCGTGAGAATCATGACGAGCTGTCTCCCGGCGTCAACGAGATGGTTCGCGTCTACATCGCCCAGAAGCGTAAGATCTCCGTCGGCGATAAGATGGCAGGCCGCCATGGTAACAAGGGTGTTGTCTCCCGCATCCTCCCCGAAGAGGATATGCCCTTCCTGGCAGACGGTACTCCCCTGGATATCGTTCTGAATCCTCTGGGCGTTCCCTCTCGAATGAACATCGGTCAGGTTCTGGAAGTGCATCTGGGTCTGGCTGCCCGTGCCCTCGGCTGGCACGTCGCCACCCCCTGCTTCGACGGCGCCCGCATGGAAGACATCAGCGAGCTGCTTGAGCAGGCTGCCCAGGTTCCCGACGCTCCTCTCTTCGACGCGAAGGGTCGTCCCACCATCCAGTACAACAAGATCGGCATCAACCGTACCGGCAAGCTGTGGCTGTACGACGGCCGCACCGGCGAGCGCTTTGACAACCCCGTCACTGTCGGTTACATGTACTATCTGAAGCTGCATCATCTGGTCGACGATAAGATCCATGCCCGTTCCACCGGTCCGTACAGCCTGGTTACTCAGCAGCCTCTGGGCGGTAAAGCTCAGTTCGGCGGCCAGCGTTTCGGTGAGATGGAAGTTTGGGCGCTGGAAGCTTACGGCGCCTCCCACGTGCTGCAGGAGATCCTGACGGTCAAGTCCGACGATACCGCCGGCCGCGTCAAGACCTACGAAGCCATCGTCAAGGGTCAGAACATCCCCGATCCCGGCATTCCCGAGTCCTTCAAGGTCCTCATTAAGGAACTCCAGTCCCTGGCACTGGATATCCGTGTCCTCGACGCCAACAACGAAGAGATCGAGCTCCGCGAGCTGGATGACGACGTTTACGGCACCGAAAGCGAATTCAAGGACGAGCTGGTTCCCAGCCTGCCCTCCGACTTCGGCGGCATGGAAGAAGAGGAAGAGGAATCCGCAGAAGCGGAAGCTTTCGACTTCGATGAGCTCGACTTCGATGACGACGATCTGTCCATCGACGGCGACGACGACTTCAACATTTAATTGTTTACGCCGCGCGGCGTAACCCGCCGCGCGCTTGACCGATAAGAAGGGAGAGCTGCTCCTTGTTTGAACTGACGAAAATGGACTCCATTCGCATCAGCCTGGCATCGCCCGACACCATCCGCAAGTGGTCCCACGGCGAGGTTGAAAAGGCGGAGACCATCAACTATCGTACTCTCAAGCCGGAACGCGACGGTCTTTTCTGCGAAAAGATCTTTGGTCCCACCAAGGACTGGGAGTGCAACTGCGGTAAATATAAGCGCGTCCGTTTCAAGGGCGTCGTCTGCGACAAGTGCGGTGTCGAAGTTACCAAGGCCAAGGTGCGTCGTGAGCGCATGGGCCATATCGAACTGGCCGCTCCTGTCAGCCACATCTGGTATTTTAAGGGCATTCCGTCCCGCATGGGCACCCTGCTGAACATCAGCCCCCGCAATCTGGAACAGGTCCTTTACTTTGCCAGCTACATCGTCCTCGATCCGGGCGATCCCAACGTCACCAAGCTCAACAAGCATCAGCTGCTGAGCGAGACCGAATATCAGAACCTGAAGCAGGAAGCCAAGGAAGTCGGTTTCGATTTCCGCGTCGGCATGGGTGCCGAGGCTGTCCGTGAAATGCTGCAGGAAGTCGATCTGGAAGCACTGAACACCGAACTGCGCGCCGAACTCGAAGAGCTGAGCACCAAGGGTGCCAAGCGCGAGAGCGAGAGCCAGAAGCGTCAGCGCCTGATCAAGCGCCTCGAAGTCGTCGAGTCCTTCCGCCAGAGCGGCAACAAGCCCGAGTGGATGGTCCTGGATGTTGTCCCGGTCATTCCTCCGGAGCTGCGCCCCATGGTCCAGCTGGACGGCGGCCGCTTCGCCACCGCTGACCTGAACGATCTGTATCGCCGCGTCATCAACCGCAACAACCGCCTCAAGCGCATGCTGGAGATGGGCGCACCCGATATCATCGTCCGCAACGAAAAGCGTATGCTGCAGGAAGCCGTTGACGCCCTGATCGACAACGGTCGCCGCGGCCGTCCCGTTACCGGTGCTGCCGGACGTCAGCTGAAGAGCCTGTCCGACCTGCTCCGCGGTAAGCAGGGCCGCTTCCGTCAGAACCTGCTGGGCAAGCGCGTCGACTATTCCGGTCGTTCCGTTATCGTCGTCGGCCCCAGCCTGAAGCTGTATCAGTGCGGTCTGCCCAAGGAGATGGCACTGGAACTCTTCAAGCCCTTCGTTATTGAAAAGCTCTGCTCCCGCGGCATGGCTGCCAACGTCAAGGCTGCCAAGCGCAAGGTCGAGCAGATCAAGCCCGAGGTTTGGGATGTGCTGGAGGATGTCATCAAGAATCATCCCGTCATGCTGAACCGCGCGCCTACGCTGCACCGTCTGGGTATCCAGGCCTTCGAGCCCATCCTGGTCGAAGGTAAGGCACTGAAGCTCCATCCTCTGTGCTGTACCGCATTCAACGCCGACTTCGACGGCGACCAGATGGCTGTGCACGTACCCCTGTCCATGGAAGCTCAGGCCGAAGCCCGCTTCCTGATGCTGGCTGCCAACAACATCCTGAAGCCTCAGGATGGTAAGCCCGTCATCTGCCCCACTCAGGATATGGTTCTGGGCTGCTACTACCTGACCATGATCCACGAAGGTCTCACCGGCACCGGCCGCGTCTTCGCAGACGTTGACGAAGCCCGCAGGGCCTTCGATACCGGTGAGCTCCATCTGGAAGCGCCTTGTAAGATCCGCATGACCCGCACCTTCGAGGGCAAGGAATACACCCGCATGGTGGACACCACCATCGGCCGCGTGATCTTCAACCGCGCCATTCCTCAGGACATCGGCATGCAGAAGCGCGAGACCTTGGACGACATGTTCAAGTTCGAGATCGACGAAGTCGTCGGCAAGAAGCAGCTGGGTAAGATCGTCGATAACTGCTACCGTGCCCACGGCGTCCACATCACTTCCAAGATGCTGGACGACATCAAGGCTCTGGGTTACAAGTACTCCACCCGCGCCGCTCTGACCGTCTCCATCGCGGACATTCAGGTTCCCCCGCAGAAGAAGGATATCCTTGCCGAGGCAGAGGACCGCGTCCACAAGATCGAGAAGCTGTACAAGCGCGGCATGATGAGCGAGAACGAGCGTTATTCCAACGTCATCCGCATCTGGGAAGGCGCCACCAACGACGTCACCAAGCAGGTTCTCGCCACCTTGGAGAAGTTCAATCCTATCAACATGATGGCCGACTCCGGTGCCCGAGGCTCCATCAACCAGATCCGCCAGCTGTCCGGTATGCGCGGTCTGATGGCTTCTCCTACCGGTAAGATCATCGAGCTGCCCATCAAGTCCAACTTCCGTGAAGGCCTCTCCGTTCTGGAGTTCTTCCTGTCCTCTCACGGTTCCCGTAAGTCTCTGGCAGATACCGCAATGAAGACCGCCGACTCCGGTTACATGACCCGTCGTCTGGTCGATGTCTCCCAGGAGAACATCATCCGCGAGATCGACTGCTTCGCCAACCGTCATGAGAAGGTTCGCGGCATGAAGGTCCAGGATATCGGCGTTCCCGGCGACATCATTGAAGGCGTCGAGGATCGTATCCGCGGCCGCGTATCCGCCGAGGACGTCATCGATCCCACCACCGGCGAAGTCATCATCGAGTGCAACGAGCTCATCACCCACGACATCGCAAAGCGTATCGTCGGTGCGGGCATCACCGAAGTCAGCGTCCGCAGCGTCCTGACCTGCTGCTCCGGCGTCGGTGTCTGCGCGAAGTGCTACGGTGCCAACATGACCGACGGCAAGCTGGTCGATGTCGGTGAGGCTGTCGGTATCATCGCCGCTCAGTCCATCGGTGAGCCCGGTACCCAGCTGACCATGCGTACCTTCCATACCGGCGGTGTTGCAACCGGCGAAGATATCACTCAGGGTCTTCCCCGCGTCGAGGAGCTTTTCGAAGCCCGTCGTCCCAAGCGTGAAGCAGTCCTGGCTGAGATCGGCGGTACCCTGCATATCACCATCGACAGCAAGAAGCGCAAGAAGCTCGTCATCCAGTCCAACGACGGCGATGCCGAGACCAAGGAATATCCCATCAGCTACAACGCCAAGCTTCGTTTCGAAGAGGGCGACACCGTCAAGGCCGGTGACGAACTGGTCGACGGTTCCATCAATCCCCACGACCTCCTCCGCATTCTGGGCGTCAAGGCAGTTCAGGACTACCTGGTCAAGGAAGTTCAGTCCGTCTACCGTCGTCAGGGCGTTGAGATCGCCGACAAGCATATCGAAGTCATCGTCCGTCAGATGCTCCGCAAGGTCCAGATCGAGGACGCCAACGACACCGACCTGCTGCCCGGCGCCATGGTCGACATCTTCCGCTTCGATCAGGAGAACCGCAAGGCCATCGAAGCCGGCAAGCAGCCCGCCACCGCAAAGCGCAAGCTGCTCGGCATCACCAAGGCGGCCCTTGCCACCGAGTCCTTCCTGTCCGCAGCGTCCTTCCAGGAGACCACCCGCGTGCTGACCGAAGCTGCCATCAAGGGCAAGGTCGACCCGCTGCTCGGTCTGAAGGAGAACGTCATCATCGGTAAGCAGATCCCCGCCGGTACCGGTCTGGCTCGCTATGCCGATATCGAGATCCACGAGGCTTACTAATTAAACACATGCCCTTCCTCGTAAGGGGGAAGGGCATGCCTGTCTTTTGGAGGTACCATGGATATACGTTACCTTTTGTTCCTGCAATCGCTGCGCAATGCATCGCCGCAGTGGCTGCAGGTCGTGTTCTACTGGATCTCGGAATTCATCCACGGCTATCTGCCCATCGGCATCATGGCGATCATCTACTGGTGCCTGAGCAAACGCATGGGCACGCTGATGCTGATGCAGGCCAGCGGTGCCAACTTTGTGACCCAGACGGTCAAGAACATTGCCTGTGTCTATCGCCCGTGGGTGAAGGATCCCGCCATCATTCCCTATGAAGGGACGCTGAAGAACGCAACGGGCTATTCTTTCCCCAGCGGGCACAGCACTGCGGCGGTAGGGTTCTATGGATTGCTGGCGAAATGGGCGAAGGACAAAAAGCGCATCTGGGCTGCGGTGCTGTGCATCGTGCTGATGCTGCTGACCTGCTTCTCCCGCAACTGGCTGGGCGCGCATACGCCTCAGGACGCGGTCGCGGCGATGGCACTGGCACTGGTCTGCCTGCTGGTCTTCAGCAAACTGCTGCGCTGGGTGGACGCACATCCCGAGAAGGATGTAGTCGTCGCTGCTGTAGCGGTGGTGCTGTGTGTGGCAATGGTAATCTTCGCACTTTTCCGTCCCTATCCAATGGATTACAACGAGGCCGGTGAGCTGCTGGTGGATCCCTTTGATATGATCACCGACTGCATGACCAATGCTGCGCTGTTCGGAGGCTTCATGATCGGCTGGTGCATCGAGCGCCGCTGCATCGGATTCAAGGTCGAGGGCAGTGCGAAAGACCGCGTGCTCCGCGCCGTGATCGGACTCATCATCGTTCTTGCCGTGAAGGGACTGACCTCCGTACTGCTGAAGCCCGTGCTGCACGTCTACGCCTACAAGCTGATCTCGTACACCCTCGTCGCCCTGAGCGTCACGATCTTGGCACCGCTTGCTTTTATGGCTGTGGAGAAGCGTCGGAAAGGTTGATATTGACGAGCCGAGTGTGCTATAATGCAGACATAAGCGATTCGTTGGGAGGCTATTGGTATGAAGAAAATCATTACCGTCAGCCGTGAGTTCGGCAGCGGCGGCAGAACGATTGCGAAGAAGCTTGCCGAGCGCCTTGGCTACAAGTACTACGACAAGGAACTGGTGGAACAGGTCGCGCTGGAGAGCGGTTTCGATGCCGCGTTTATCGCGGAGCACAGCGAATTCGCCCCCAAGAAGAGCGGACTCGGTTTCCTGTTCACCGCTGAGAGCGGCTCGCCCCTGACCGGCGGCATGTCGACGGCGGATTTCCTCTGGTGCGTTCAGCGCGAGGTCATTCTCAAGCTGGCGGAAGGGGAGCCCTGCGTCATCGTCGGCCGCTGTGCGGACTACATTCTGAAAGACCGCCCCGATGCCCTGCACGTCTTCATCCATGCGCCGCTGGCGTACCGCATCGACCACGTGCTGACCCATTACGGACAGTCCGACGTCGCACCCGAAGTACGTCTCGAGGACAAGGGCAAGCGCCGCAGTCGATACTACAGACGCTACACCGGCCGCGAATGGGGCATGTCCGAGAACTACAATATCTCGCTGGACACCTCGCTGATGAGCATCGACAGATGCGTTGATATCATCGAAGAGATGGTGAAGCAGTAAAAGAAAAGTCGGAAAGCAATTGCTTTCCGACTTTTCTTATGCGTCGAATACGAACAGTCCGAAGAAGGCGATGAGACCGGGACCGCAGTCGTACTCCAGTCCGCAGTGGTCTGCCAGCTTCTTCACGAAGATACAGAAGGCAGACATGCAGGAGAATTGGAGATCGGGGGAGCGGCAGGGCTCGCCCATTGTGATGGCGCAAGGATTGCACATGGAACATCCGCCGGCGCCCACGGGGAACCCGGGAACGCCCAGCGCGCGCAGCTTCTTCGTCAGCTTGATGGTAGCGGCGTTGTGACGGCCCTTGGCGGCCTTGGTAGCCTTGCCGTCGCCGATGTCCGAAATGTCCCAGATGGTCTGCAGGACAAGGGCGTGGGAATGGGCAAGGATACGCTGCTTCATCTCCTCCACGGTGCCGCAGTCCGGGGGACAAGCGTAGTTGACACCGTACTTGCCGCAGAGGTTCTCTTCGCAATAGGGGCGAAAGCTCGGGTCGAAGACAATGTCTTTGGTCTCTGTTATCGCCGCGGCGGCAAAACCCATATCCGCCGCGAGGGCGATCATCTGTTCAAAATCCATGATCGTTTTCCTTTAGTCCACGGGCATCAGCAGGTCGGCGTCGTCGTGATCGCTCTCCAGCAGGATGTTGGTCTGCTGCATGCCGCCGATCTTCCACTTCGTGCCGTCGCGGACGAGGGTCAGGTTGTATCGACCGCCCTGCCACTTCGGGATCTCCTTCGGGACCTCGGAAGCGCGGCTGGAAACGACACTGCCGTTGATGACGGGAATGCGCTCTACAACGGTGCAGGTGGCGTAGTTGTCCCAAGGCCAGGACCACATCTTTTCGATCTTCAATTCGTATTCGAAGTCGGAGATGCGGTAATCGGCATAGACGGAGGTGCCGTCGAAGGCGCCGGACAGCGCCACGTCGGCGTTGAGGAAATCGTAGGTGAAGTACTTGTTCAGCTCCTCGGCGTCATCGCGGGTGAGGATGACGTCGGCACGCTTCTCCAGACCTTCGTCCAATACGGTGTAAACGTTGGCCAGATTCAGCCCCATGAAGAAGGCGCAGATCAGCATGCCGATGAGAATGCATGCGATGATCAGGCGGGAGGCGATGAACCAAATCAGCTTGCGAATGTGTTTCACTTGATCATTCCTTCGTTTCGTCGGAAGTGTCGTCCGCCTCGAGAATGGTGCGGAGCTGTTCGACCATCTGATCGTCTGTCAGACGGAACTTGAAAACAACGCGGCGGGAAGCGTCCATGTCTTCATGCCCGCGGGCATCCAGCACGGGATCGCTGTTGGAGCGTCCGTTGATGGTGATGATGGAGCGCAGGGTCATCTTCTGCTGATGGGAGATGCCGCGATATTCATCGGAGAGGATGTAGCTGGCCACGGCACCCGCGCGCTGCAGGGACAGGTCCAGATTGGAGATGTAGTCGCCCACGGAGTCGGTGTGACCTTCGACGATGACTTCTGCCACATAGGGGCGGTACTCGTCGGAGAACAGAACGCTGAGGTAGATGTTGAGGAAGGCATCGATGGAGGCCTTACCTGCGTCGCTCAGGTTGTATTCGCCGGTGGAGAAGAGGACGTCGCTCTCCAGAATGATGGCACCCGAAGCGGGATCGACGGCGGCATTGATGTTGGCGGCGCGAAGAGCGTCGGAAAGGGAGGAGATCAGTCTGGGCTTCAGACCGATCAGAGATTCGATCTGGGTCTGCTGATCGTCCAGCTGTGCCTGCTGCGCGGTGACCAGTGCCTGTGCGGTCTCCAGCTCTGTCTGCTGAACGATGAGGGCGGCCTGTGCCGTTTCCAGATCGGTCTGGGCGACGGAGAGGTCAGCCTGCGCGGTCGCGAGGTCGGTCTGGGCGGTGATCAGGGTTGCCTGTGCGGTAGCCAGGTCCGATTCCGCTGTTGCCAGACGGGTGCGCTCCTCCTCCAGCGCGGCGTTGGCGGTGTCCAGTGCCGTCTGCTGGATGGCGAGCTCCTGCATGGAGGTCTCGTAGTGGTCGAAGTACTGATACATGATGTAGAACATGATCAGTATGATGATGAGCAGAAGACAGCTCATCAGGTCTGAGAAGCTCAGCCAGAAGCTGCCGTCATTGCGGCTGCCGCGGCGGCTGCGCCTTGATCGGTACATGCGCATGGTCAGTGTCCTCCGTCAGCTCAGTTCCGTCCGTACAGGCGGTCCACGGCGCTGTTCAGCGCGCGCTGTGCCTCGTTCAGGGTGGCGGTCATGCGGTCGATCTGGTCAAGGAAGCGGTCGGATGTCTCATCGACGGAATTGGGCAGCGCGGCCAGAGCGTCGCCGATGGACTTGGCAAGATAGTCCACACGGAGGGTGAACTCGTTGACATAGTTCTGATAGTGATCGAGCGTGGACTTGAATTCGCGATCCAGCGCCTGAGCGGCGGCGATGTGGACGTCGCGCAGATCGTCGGCAGTGGCCTGCAGTGCGCCCGCAGCGTCCTTCAGAGCGGCGCTGTTGGTCGCGGTCTGCTCGGTGAACTGGCGGCTGAAGGCGGTGACCGCGCCCGTCATGGTGTCGAGAGAGCGGTTCATCTCGATCTGCATGCTGTTCAGGGTGCGCAGATAATCGTTCTGGCGGCGGGAGACCTGATCCATGGTGTCCACGGTGCCGGAGATGTGTTTGAAGACGTCGTCAGACTGCTTCTGAGTGTTGCGGATGTCGCCGATGCAGCGATCCATGGCGTCTGCGAGCTCGGAAGAGATGCGCTGAATGTTCCGCAGGTCGCGAACGGCGGCCTCGGATTCGGTCATGCCGGCGCTGAGGGCGGCGAAGCCCTCCTCCTGCTGACGGGCGAGACGGTCGAGGGTCTGACCGAAGGCGCGGATCTTATCGCCGGAAATCTCATCCATGCGATCCACGAAGCGGTTGACCACGGCATCCAGGAAGCGCATCTGGTCGCGGCTGGCGACGTTCATGAAGTTCTTCAGCTCGTTCTGCAGGGGAACGGAGCTGTCGCGGATGGCGCGGGTGATGTTCTCGGTGAAGGTGCCGTTGAGGTCCTTGGCGATGGTCTGGATGAGGGCGGTCTGCTCCTGCTGATAGATGGCCACCTGCGTCAGGGGATCGACGGAGAGCACCTTGGCGTACTTGCTCAGGGCGCCGTAGAAGTCGCGGAGGGTGGCTTCGGTGGAGCCGTACACCGCGCGGGTGATGAGGGTGAACAGCACCGAGCCGATGACGCCGAAGATGGAGGTCATGAAGGCGTACTTCATGCCGGGGATCAGGACGGTGATGGAATTCTGGGCGGCGGCGGCGTCGGTCATGTTGAAGCCGGCCAGACCGGAGGACAGACCGAGCAGCGTGCCCAGGAAGCCCAGAGAGACCAGCAGAGAGGGAACGGCATCGGCGAAGGAAGAGCGGCCGGGTCCGTAGATGGCGGTCTCTTCGTTGATGAAGTCTTCAACGTTGCTGGGGTTATGGAACTTGCCGTCTGCGAAGAACAGGTTGTTCAGGTAGGCGCTCCAGTGAGGCATGAGGGTGCCCTTGCCGAGGAAATCATCCTCGTCCCAGTTGCGCTTGGCGCGGTTGCCCTGCTTCAGCACGCGAATGGCGGCGCGCAGGCGCTTGCGGGTACGGAGCACGGGCGTCACGCAGAAGATGACACCGATGACGAACATGATGATGATGATAATATAAATCAGTGCGTTCGAAGCGCCGCTGACATAGCCGAACAGCGATTTAATGAAGTCCATGCGCACCTCCGTAATGATACTTTTCCACATGCAGTATACCACGATGGAATGGAACCATTGTGACCGAGTTGTGACGAAGTTTTGAAATTATAAAAGAAGATCCCCGTTTTCTATGAAAACGGGGATCGTAATTGTGTGAAGTGATTACTTCTTGGACGCGGAACCGAGGTAGGCGCCCTTGACGCGCTGATCGTTCAGAAGCTCTGCGCAGGTGCCGGCCATGGTGATGCGGCCGGTCTCCAGCACGTAGCCTTCATGGGCGCAGCGCAGGGCGGCGTTGGCGTTCTGCTCGATGAGCAGGATGGTCATGCCGCTTTCGTTCAGCGTCTTGATGATGGAGAAGATGTCCTTGACGACCAGGGGCGCGAGACCCAGGGAAGGCTCGTCCATCATCATGACCTTGGGACGGGTCATCATGGCGCGACCGACGGCCAGCATCTGCTGTTCGCCGCCGGACAGGGTGCCCGCCAGCTGCCAATGGCGCTCTTTGAGGCGGGGGAAGAGCTCGTAGACGTGCTCGATGTCGCTCTTGATGCCGGCTTCGTCCTTGCGGAGGTAAGCGCCGATGCGCAGATTCTCGAGAACGGACAGGTTGTCGAAGACGCGGCGTCCTTCGGGAACGAGGGCGATGCCGCCGGAGACGACCTTCTGGGCGTCATGACCGGTGATGTCCTTGCCTTCGAACTCGATCTTGCCCGATGCGGGCTTGACCAGTCCGGCGATGGTGCGCAGGGTGGTGGATTTGCCGGCGCCGTTGGCACCGATCAGGGTGACAATCTTACCTTCTTCAACGGAGAAGGAGATGCCCTTCAGCGCTTCGATGCCGCCGTAGCTGACGCGCAGGTCGGATACAGTCAACAGGCTCATTCTTCATCCACCCCCAGATAAGCCGCGATAACGGCGGGATTGTCACGGATCTCGGCAGGTACGCCCTCGGCGATCTGCTTACCGAAGTCGATGACGTAGATGCGGTCGGAGATGTCCATGACCAGATTCATGTGATGCTCGATGAGGAAGACGGTGAGATCGAAGCGATCCTTGATGTCACGGATGAAGACGCCCAGATCGTCGGTCTCCTGAGGATTCATGCCGGCGGCGGGCTCGTCCAGAAGCAGGAGCTTCGGGTCGGTGGCCAGGGCGCGGGCGATCTCCAGACGGCGCTGCTTGCCGTAAGGCAGGCTGGTGGCCTTCTCATCGGCAAGGTCTGCCAGACCGACCACTTCCAGCATATCCATGGCATGGGCGCGGAGCTTCTTCTCCTCGCGCATGTTCAGGCGGAAGGTGGCGGAGAAGGGGTTGCTGGTGCGGCGCAGATGGGTGCCGATCAGAACGTTCTCGAAAGCCGTCATGGACTTGAACAGGCGAATGTTCTGGAAGGTACGGGCGATGCCCAGCTTGGTGATCTTGTCGGGAGTCATATGCAGGTGCTTGCCGACATACTGATCGGCGTTGATGCCCGCATAGGTCTTTGCCATCTTGCCGGTGGGATGGTTGATGGCGATAGGGGAGTCATTGAAGTAGTCCGCACCGTTGGTGGGCTCGTACACACCGGTGATGCAGTTGAAGGCGGTGGTCTTGCCGGCGCCGTTGGGGCCGATCAGAGCGACGATCTCGCCTTTGTTGATCTCCATGGAGAGGTTGTTGATGGCGACGACGCCGCCGAACTGCATGGTGATATTCTCTACGCGCAGAACGCTCATTACTTCGTCGCCCCCTTCTTCTTGGAGAATTTCTTGATGATGCGATCGATGCTGATCTCGCGATCACCCATGATGCCGCGGGAATAGAACAGAACGATCAGCATGATGACTACTGCGAAGACGACCATACGGAAGCCGGAGCGGAGCAGCGGGACCTTAATGCCCCAGATGAACTGTTCGGCATCCAGGAAGCGGAGCCACCATTCGGAACAGGCGATGAACAGGAAGGATGCGATCACCGAGCCGGAAACGGAGCCCATGCCGCCGATAACGACGATCAGCAGGATCTCGTAGGTCATGGAGGACTTGAAGGCGTTGGCCTGCAGGGTGCCCTGATACATGGCCAGCAGTGCGCCGCCCACACCTGCGAAGAAGGAGGAGATGACGAAGGACAGCTCCTTGTGGCGGAACAGGTTGATGCCCATGGCTTCGGCTGCGATCTCGTCATCGCGGATGGCCTTGAAGGCGCGTCCGTAGGTGGAATGGATCAGCAGCAGGATGATGGCGATGCAGATGCCCGCCGCGCAGAAGGGGAACATGACGGTCTTGTAGGTGGGGTAGGTCTTCAGCAGGTTGGAACCGTTGGTGATGGGACCCAGACCGTCGAACTGGACCAGTGCGCGGGCGATCTCGGCAAAACCGAGGGTGGCGATGGCCAGATAGTCGCTCTTCAGTCGCAGAACGGGGAAGCCGATCAGCGCGGCAAAGGCCGCGGCCAGCAGACCGCCCAGGATGATGGCGATGATGAAGGGAACGGTGAAGGTGATGCAGCCGCCGTTATAGTACTGATAGACCGCCGCGCGCTTTGCCATGGGGATGGTCAGAACGGCGTAGGTGTACGCGCCCACCAGCATGAAGCCCGCCTGTCCCAGAGAGAACAGACCGGTGAAGCCGTTGAGCAGGTTCAGAGAGACGGCGATGAGGGCGTAGATGGCGCCCTTCTCGAGTACGGTCACCAGCATGGAGGAGGTGCCCGCAACCTTCTCAGCCACGAAAACCAGCAGGTAGATCAGTGCGATGATCGGGATGAGAAGCCAATTCTTGGAATTCTTCTTTGCCATAGGATCACACTTTCTCGCTGGTCTTTTCGCCGAAAAGACCGGTCGGTTTGAACAGGAGGACAACGATCAGCAGTGCGAAGGTGAACGCATCGGAGAAGTTGGCATAGCCGACAGACTTGATGAAGTTCTCGCAGATACCGATGATCAGTGCACCGAACACGGCGCCGGGAATGGAGCCGATGCCGCCGAATACCGCGGCAACGAAGGCTTTCAGACCGGGCATGGCGCCAGCGGGCGGGCTGACGGCGGTGTAGTTGGAGAAGAACAGGAAGGAGCCGACGGCCGCCAGTGCGGAACCGATGATGAAGGTGGTGGAGATGACGTTGTTGATCTTGATGCCCATGAGCTGCGCGGTCTCAAAGTCACGGGAGACGGCACGCATGGCCATACCGATCTTGGTCTTCTTGATCAGGGCGACCAGCGCCACGACCAGAGCAGCGACCAGGAAGGGGGTGATGATGGTGACACGGCGGGTGGAAGCGCCCAGAACGGTCACGGTATCGGAGATCCAGGGGATGGTGGGATACTGCTTGGTCAGACCGCCGGTGATGTACCACATGAGGTGCTGCAGCAGATAGGAGACACCGATTGCTGAGATCATGATGGACATACGCGGCGCGCTGCGGAGCGGCTTATAAGCGACGCGCTCAACGGTGAAGCCGAGGAGGACCGTCAGGATCACGACCAGCGGGATCGAGAAATACATAGGCATTCCCGAGGCCGTCAGGTAGACCATAAAGAAGCCCGCCGCCGTAAAGATATCACCGTGGGCGAAGTTGATCAGTCGGAGAATGCCGTAGACCATGGTGTAGCCGACGGCGATCAGCGCATACTGTCCGCCTACCGAGATGCCCGCCAGCAAATAGGGCAAGATTCTCTGAAACATTTCTTTTCTCCTTAGGGGGGATTCACGTCAAAAGCCGAACCCGCGTCAAAGCACGGGTTCGGCCATTACTGTCGAAGCTTTTTCGATCAGCCGAGGTCAGCAACGGTCTGGACCTTGACAAATTCGAAAGCACCGTCAACGGCCTGCTTGATGTAAGCAGCGTCACGGATAGCGTCGCCGACTTCATCGAAGGCGATGGCGCCGGTAACACCGGTCAGGGTGACGGAAGGCATAACCTCAACGATAGCAGCGGGATCAACGGAATCCGCAGCGGTGATGGCGGCGATGGCGGTCAGGTAGCCGTCGTAGCCCAGAGCGGAAACTGCAGCGACGATGTCGTTGCCGCCGTTGTTGGTGAGCTTGTCGGAGTTGGCGTTCAGCCAGGCCTTGTAGCCGGCAACGAACTCAGCAGCGGCCTCGTCGCCCTCGTCGAAGAAGGTGGAGCAGTAGGCCTGGATGTCGGTGCCGTTGGCGGCGTCGAGGATAACGGAGTTCTCCCAGGTATCGCCGGCCAGCAGGGGAGCGGTGAAGCTCTGTGCGGCAGCCTGGTCGATGATCAGGGAAGCATAGCCGGTGGAGCAGGGCGCGAAGACGATGTCTGCGCCGGCGTTAACGGCATTGTTCAGGTAAGCGGTGAAGTCGGAAGTGCCCTCGGGGAACTCCTCGGAGACGACCTCGCCACCCGCGGCTTCGAAAGCCTGAACGAAGTAGTGAGCCAGACCTGCGCCGTAGTCCTCACCCAGCATGTTCAGAACGTATGCCTTCTGGGCACCGAACTGTTCCTGAGCGAAGCGTGCCATGACGGTGCCCTGGAAGGGATCCAGGTAGCAGATGCGCCAGTAGTAGTCGCACAGAGCGGTAACGGAGGGGTTGGTGCAGCTGAGGCCGACAGCGGGGATGCCTGCTTCGGCGAAGATGTCACCGGCTGCGATGGAGACGCCGGAGCCGTAGGAACCGAGGACGAT
>JAKSPZ010000060.1 GCA_024404395.1 Clostridia bacterium
AGTCCGTGCCTCCCTTTCGAAGCGGGGATGGTGCTTTTGTTTTCGGTCTATACATTTATGATATCGGACTGTTTCCGTTGACACCGTTTTATTTCGTGCTATAATATTAAGCAGAATAGTGTGCCGAGGAGGGGATGCCGATGTCTTTCGATATCATCTTTCTGAACAACAAGGAAATGGAAGAACTTGGCGCGGGCAATATGGCCGAAGTCATGAACGACGTGGAGACCGCCTATCGGCTCTACGCGGCGGACGACGTGCTGGTGCCCGGCAAGCTGGTCATGCCCTTCGGCAAGAATCCCGAAGATGAATACACCAACGGCCGCATCAACTGCATGCCCGGCTACATCGGCGGCGAGTACGCCATGGCGGGCGTGAAGTGGATCGGCAGCGCGCCGGACAACTACACCCGCGGGCTGCCTCGTGCCACCTCCACCATCATCCTCAACGATCCCGTGACCAAGATGCCCGTGGGCGTCTGCGAGGGTACGCAGGTCAGCGCCATGCGCACCGGCGCCTCCGGCGGCGTAGCCATGAAGTATCTGGCGCCCTTCAAGGCCGAGGTCATCTGCATCTGCGGCGCGGGCGTACAGGGCCGCACCCAGCTGGAAGCGGCGCTGCTGGTCCGTCCCACCATCAAAAAGGCCTATGTGTACGATCTGTATCTCGATCGCGCCGAAGCCTTTGCCAAGGAGATGGGCGCGAAGTTCCCGCAGATCGAAGTCATTCCCGTCCCCTATGAGCAGCTGGGCGAGGCCGTCGGCGAGAGCGACATCGTGGACACCGCCACCCTGGCGCAGGAGCCTTTCGTGAAGGCCGAGTGGATCAAGAAGGGCGCGCTGATCGTCAACATGTCCGCTTATGAAGTGGAAAAGGGCTGCGTCAGCATGGCGAGCAAGGTGGTCGTCGACTTCTGGGAGACCGTCAAGCATCGCCTGCACTCCACCGTCGCCCACATGGCGGACGAGGGCACCTTCCGCGACGAGGACCTCTATGCCGAGATCGGCGAGATCGTGGACGGCAAGAAGGTCGGCCGCGAGAACGATGAGGAGACCATCTACTTCAACGCCGTAGGTACGGGCATCCTCGATCTGGCCGTCGCCGCCAGATGTTACCACAATGCCAAGGCGCAGAACAAGGGCACCAAGGTCCCGTTCTGGGTCTGATATAAAGACATACAAGGAGCAAAATCATATGAAAAAGCTTCGCTGGGGCGTGTTGGGCGCCGGCGGTATCGCCGATCGCCGCACCATTCCCGCCATGATGAACTGTGAGAACGCCGAGCTGGTCGCCGTGATGGAGATCAACCCCGAATTCGCCGAGAAGCTCCGCGCCAAGTACAACGCCAAGCGCGCCTACACCGACGCTCAGGCGCTGGTGAACGATCCCGAGGTGGACGCGGTCTATATCGCCTCCCCCGTGGTCCTGCACGCCGAGCAGATCCGCATGTGCGCCGACGCCGGCAAGCACATCCTGTGCGAAAAGCCTCTGGCCGGCAGCCCCGAGATCTCCAAGGCCGCCCTGCAGTACTGCTATGACAAGAACGTCCGCATCGCAACGGGTCTGATGATGCGCTTCAACGCCGGCGTTCAGGCCATGAAGAAGGCACTGGCCGACGGCAAGATCGGCGATCTGGTCTCCGCCACCCTGCACTTCACCTGCTGGTACCCCGACATCCCCGGCGCCTGGCGTCAGACCAAGGCCACCGCGGGCGGCGGCGCCATGACGGACATGGGCGTTCATATGATCGACCTGCTCCGCTATATCTCCGGTCAGGAAGTCAAGCGCGTGGCTGCCATGCACGAGACCAACACCTTCTCCTATGAGGTCGAGGACTCCTCCTGCGCCATCCTGCAGCTGGAAAACGGCGCGCTGTGCACCATCCACACCAACTTCAACATCCCCGATGCCGCCGCAAAGTGGCGCATCGAGCTGTACGGCAACCGCGGCCGCCTCATCGGCGACAACGTAGTCGGTCAGGAAGACATGGGTTCCGTCGAGATGATCTCTCTGGAGAGCGTCGGCGGATACGATGCCGTTCAGAACACCGACCTCACCAAGCCGGAGCTCCTCCCGCTGGATCTGGGCAACGCCTATCAGCGCGAGATCGAAAGCTTCTCCGACTCCATCCTCAATAACAAGCCCCTTGAAGTCCCCGCCGAGGCAGCCATTGCCGCGCAGGAGATCATTGAGGCCAGTTATAAATCCAACGAAACCAACACAACTATTGTAATGTAAGAGGTGCGCATTATGAATCTGATGGATACCCTTAAGGGCTCTCTGCTGGAAAACTTCTACCCCGCCGGCTGGGATCTGGACAAGATCGATGCTTGCGTCGGCACCCCCGATGACGTTCTGGATCGTCAGGCCTTCTGGAATGACAAGTTCGAGCCCGTCATGTGCGACAATCTGAGCGACTTCGACACCTTCATGGGCCATGAGATCGCCAACCAGATCCGCCTGACCCGCGAAGAGGGCCGCAAGCTGGCCATCATCCTGCCCGTCGGTCCCATGGGCATGTACCGCTGGGTCGTCTACTTCCTGAAGGAGTGGAACATCCCCTGCGATCACGTCACCACCTTCAACATGGACGAGTGGGCGGACGGCGAAGGCAACACCCTGCCCTCCACCGATCCCGCATCCTTCCAGTACTCCATGGAGCAGGCGCTGTTCAATCCTCTGGGCGAGCTGACCGTGCCCAAGGCCCAGCGCAACTTCGCTACCCGCGACAACCTGCCCACCTACCCCGGCAAGATCGCCGCTCTGAAGGCTGAGGGCGCCAAGCTGGTGCTGGTCTACGGCATCGGCAGAATGTGCCACATCGCTTTCTGGGAGCCCCACTTCGCCGCCGAGTTCTCTTCCGTCGAAGAGTGGAAGCAGCAGCCCTACCGTCTGGGCGCCAAGCTCCATCCTCTGACCATCGAGCAGAACGCCATCACTTCCTTCAAGTCCCGTTCCACGCTGGTGCCCTGCCGCGCCAACACCATCGGCCCCGGCCTGTTCCTGCAGGCTGACTACGCCATCGGCGGCGCCGACGGCACCCTGTAACGCGGCATGCAGTGGCAGGGTCTGTCCTTCTGGACCACCCTCCGCTACGGTCCCGACATGTGGATCACCTCCACCTTCATCCCCACCCTGCCGGGTCGCCTCTTCTTCCACAAGGAACTGGCCGGTCCCCTGGTCGCAGAGTGCAACTGATCGGGAGGCACTGAAGTATGAATATTCTTGCCATCGGTTGTCATCCGGACGATCTTGAGATCGGATGCTACGGCACCCTCGCCAAGTATGTCCAGATGGGTCATAAGGTCTCTGTCTGCCACGTTGCCAACGGCAATCTGGGTCACGTTGAGATCATGCAGGATGAGCTGAGAAAGATCCGCTTCGAAGAAGCACAGGCCGCCGCCGAAGTCATCGGCGCCACCCACTACTCCGTGGATGCCAACGATCTGTATGTCACCGCCGAGGACGACGGTCTCATCACCCGTCTGGCCAAGGTGGTCCGTCAGGCTCAGCCCGACCTGATCATCACCCATTACGAGAGCGACTACATGAACGACCATGTGCAGACCTATCAGTCCGCCATGCGCGCGTCCTTCGCCGCCTCCCTGCCCCACTTCGACCTGACCGCACAGGAGCCCGTCGCCGGCACCTGCCCCATCTACCACATGGATACGCTGTCCGGTCTGGGCTTCATCCCCACCGAGTACGTTGATATCTCCGATACCATCGAACTGAAGCTGAAGGCACTGGCCTGCCATCACAGCCAGATCGACTGGATGCGCGAGCACGACCACATCGACTTCCTCGATTTCGTCCGCAGCTGCGCCAAGATCCGCGGTTATCAGTCCGGCGTTGCCTACGCCGAGGGCTTCCGCGCCAATATCAACTACCTCCGCATGACCACGAAGCGCCTGCTTCCGTAAGATATGCGATCAGCTCTCCGACTCTTCAGGGTCGGAGAGCTTTTATAACATAAAAAGTTACTTGACAGATCCGCAATGTTGCAATATAATGTAGTGTGTTAGCATAGTAACACAATAGGAGGTGAAGGATCCTTGGTCAGCGCAGATTTTTTGACGGGCGTCATCTATCTGATGTGCATCATCCCGCTCGCCTATGATTTTGTGGACCTGCTCAGGAGCGGCACCCGCTCCCTGAAGCGACTGATGCAGCTGATGGCCATGGGTCTTTGCATCGGCAGCAGTGCCGTGGCCATGATCAACAGCTTCCTGCTGGCCAACAACGGCATCGCCGTGATCCCCTCCTTCTTCCTCATCCGCCTGTTTGATGTGCTGCAGGTCGCCGCCTGCTTCTACTGGTTCTGCTACTCCGAGACCATCCTCCGCACCGGCTACATCCGCAAGCGCATGATCCGCATGCTGCTTTTGCTCCCCGTAGCCGTTCTGGCGCTGATCGATCTGTCCGCGCCGCTGTACTACGCCAATGAAGGCGCTTTCCGCGCCTCACGGCTGTGGATCCCCAAGATCGTCATCATCTGGTCCTACATCACTTTCTCCGGCATCAAGGCAGCGATCCGCGTCCATCTGCGGAAGGATTATGCCCGCCGCGACGCCTATCGTCCCCTTGTCCTGTTCATGCTCATCGCCATCGTCGCTCAGGTCCTGCAGCTCCGACTGAAGGGCAGCGTGCCCGTGATGTCCATCGCCGTGACCTTCAATATGCTACTGGCGCGTCGCATGGAGCTCCAGAGCCGCATCTCAGGCGACGAGCTGACGGGTCTGAACAACCGCACCCGCTTTCTGGTATTCCTGTCCGACAAGATCAAGAGCCACAAGAGCCCGCTGTATCTCATGGTCATGGACATCGACCGCTTCAAGTCCATCAACGACACCTACGGTCACGGCGAGGGCGACCGCGCCCTGAAGCAGGTGGCCGCGGTGCTGAAGCACTGCATGCCCGCGGGGTTCTGTCTGGCGCGCATCGGCGGCGATGAATTCGTTGCCGCGGGCGAGATGGATTCCCCCACCGAGATGAATGAGCTGATCGCCGCCATCCGCAGCAATCTTTCCGCCGCCAACGACGAGAACAAGCGTCCGTGGAATGTCTCCCTGAGCATCGGCTGCGTGTGCCACACCCCCGAGATGGCCGACATCCCCACCTTCTTCGACGCCGCCGACGCCGCCATGTACCGCGAGAAGCGCGCACGCAAACACGGCGCGTGAGAGGATGACCATGAAGATCGAGATCGCAAAGAGAGATGAACTGCCCGAGATCCTGGCGCTGCAGTATCTGGCCTATCGGTCGGAAGCGATCATCGCGGGTACCGACGATATCCCGCCGCTGAAGCAGACGCTGGAGGAAGTGCAGGCGGAATATGAAGTCGGGACTGTTTTCACCGTGAAGGACGGCGAGAGGATCGTCGGCTCCGTTCGGATCAAGGAGAAGGACGGCACCGTTTATGTCGGCAAGCTGATGGTCCACCCCGACTACCGCCGCCGCGGCATCGGCACCGCCATGCTGCAGGCAGTGGAGAAGCACTGCCCGAACAGGCGCTACGAGCTCTTCACGAATACGACGAGTGTGAGCAATATCCGGCTGTACACCCGTTTGGGCTACAAGATCTTCGCCCAGCGCGAGATCAGACCCGGGATGACTTTCGTTTATCTGGAGAAAAACTGAGAGATGAGCACCATCCTTAATTATAAAAACCAACGTAATTGATATCAACAATTTCATTACGTTGGTTTTTTCTTCCATATGTGTTGATTGTTGCTTAAGTAGCGTTCATCCCGATTACGTTGAAATGGGAGTGCTCTCCTCTAACCATGCAAGTTCCTTCTCGATCTGCCAAAAGGACTTTCCGTCGAAGATACACGCCTCGAGAAAACGTTTTTTGATACATTCCAAATCATTGTCACTTGTTTCAAAAACGCGTTCCCATTTTACGGTTCCATTTTCTTCGAGTATTGGATGGTAGTAAGTGTTATCTTCGTTCTTGGCAGCCCACTTATCCACAAAAAACGATGTTATGTTCGTAGCTGCATTAAATTGAGCCTCACACCAGTAAATAAAACCATGATAATAGAGCGTTGCTTCGGAATACCAACCAGTATCGAGAAACTGATCTAAGCGTCCGTTAATCATAATCCATACTCCTTCAAATATTTTCTGTATTTCTCATATATATCTGCATTCTCTGTGGCTGAAACCTTTCCTCCTAACGATCGCTTTAAGTTGGAATCGAACGTATGGTAATGTAATACCTTATCATGGCGGTTACCGGTGAGATTAGGTTCAGCATGGTATCCTATTTCAATTATGGGGAATCCTTCACTGTCATAAACCCTCATTTCACGAAAAGAGCCATCGGCGAAGCATAATTTTCCCCCAGTACGGAAATAC
>JAKSPZ010000061.1 GCA_024404395.1 Clostridia bacterium
TCAGGGCGATTCCCTCCCCCTGAACGTCGCCACCCGCGAAGGTTTGATGGAAGAGTCTCCCGAATAACGGACATAAAAAAGAACCCCCGAAGTGTTTGCTTCGGAGGTTCTTTTTGTTTGGAATCAATCCAGATACTCCAGCGTAACGCTGACGAACAGCTCTTCATAGCTGCCGGTCAGGTTGCCATCGGCATCGTAGTAGCGATAGACACGCAGCTCGATGGCATCACCGACGGAAGTGCTGTCGATGTAACGGGTCAGATCGGTGAAGGTGTATACGCGATCGCCGTTGGCTTCGACGATGATGTCGCCGGACTGCAGACCTGCCGCTTCGGCGGGACCGCCTTCCTCGACCTCATAGATCTGGACGCCTGCCGGCGGATAGCTGCGCATGGGCTCTTCGGGTCCGTCGACTGCGGCAACGGTCATGCCCATTCTGGGACGAACGACCTTGCCGGTATCAATGATCTGATCGATATACGGCGCAACGGTGCTGATCGGGATGCAGAAGCCCAAGCCTTCAAATACGACATCGTAATTGTACATGTACTTGAGTGTGGGAATGCCGACCAGCTCGCCCTTGGCATTGAGCAGAGCGCCGCCGGAGTTGCCAGTGTTGATGGCCGCGTCGGTCTGGATGACATCGATATCACGGCTGAAGTTGTCGGAATCGGCGGCACGCTGCAGACCGGAAACAATGCCTGCGGTGACGGTGCCTACCAACTGCTGTCCGAGACCGGGACCGGGATTGCCGATGGCAATGACCATCTCGCCGATGACCAATGCTTCGGAATCGCCCAGGGGAACGGGGACCGCGCCATTGGGAACTTCTTCCTTGAACTCGAGAACGGCGATGTCGGTGCCGTCATCATAGCCGACCAGCTCGACATCCATCTCCGTATCATCCAGCCAGATGATGGAGAGCGTATCACAATCCTGAACGACATGGTAGTTGGTGAGGATGTAGCCGCCCACACCATCGTCATGCATGCGGAAATAGGTACCGGAACCGCCGGCAATTGCTTCAACTTTCGCTACGCGGGTATCGGGATCCCAGGATTCCTCGGAACCGACGATGCGAACGACCGCAGGACGTACATTTGCCGCGATCTCGGGAATGGGATTGGAAGCGGAATAGACCGCCGCATAAGTCACCGTTTCTTCGGCAGATGCAACAAACAGCATCATGATGCAAAGAACGATGGCCAGGATCTTACCGTTGATTCTCATTCGCTTTACTCCTTTTCGGGTGCTGCAATCATTATAACATGTGCAGAATGCTTCCGTGTAAATATACGGTGAATTATGCCTTCGGCAACAAAAATGAAAACGACGTATTTCCGGGTTCGGACTGCACTGTGATCTCGGAACCGTGCTCACGAACGATCAATCTGCAGATTGAAAGGCCGAGTCCCGTGCCCATGCCGGAGGTATGCGCCTTATCCGCCTTGTAGAAGCGCTCGAAGATGTGCGGCAGATCCTTCTCGTCAATGCCGCAACCGTTGTCAGAGACCGTGATCCGCACGCGCTTGTCCAGCGTTTCCGTCTTTACGGTCAGCACACCCTTGCCCGCTTCCATGAACTTCAACGCATTGTCCACAAAATTGGATAGGACCTGATTGATCCTTGCCATGTCACCGTTGACCATGCAGTTGTCGCCCTCGAAGCGCATATCCACATCGATGTGCTTCTCTTCGATTCTGGGCATGTAGTTGATGAGCAGGCGGCGTATGGTCTCGTTCACATCAAAGGGCGCGATCTCAAGGGGGATCCTCCCCGATTCGAGACGGGAGATCTCCAGCAGATCGTTGACCAGTGCCGTCAATCGATTCGTCTCGGCCAGAACGATCTTCAGGTAGCCCGCGTATTCTTCCTGCGGAATGGTCTCATCCATCATCGCCGGCACATAACCGCGGATGCAGGTCATGGGTGAGCGCAGCTCATGGGAGACCGCCGCAACGAAGTTCCGCCGCGATTCATCGAGCTGAGACAATTCCCCCGCCATTCGGTTGATGGAATTGCCGAGGTTCTGCAGTTCGCCGCCGCAATCCAGCCGCACTCTTCGGGTGAGGTTGCCTTTGGAGAACTCGCGGACCGCGTTGTCGATCTCTTTCAGCGGCTTTGTCTGGCTGCGTGCCAGTATCAGCGCAATTACCGTGCCGATCAGCAACGTCACCAACGCACAGATGACAACAGGCTTGACCAGTTCTTTGTTGCTGACTTTCAGCGAATCCGCCGAGATATGCAGCAAGACCGCACCGACGACGCTGCCGTTGTTATAGCGCCAGGGAACGCCGATGGTGATGATGTGCTCGCCCATTTCGGTAAACAGGTCCGTCTCGCGGATCTCGTTGCCGTCGCGAATACGGGCAAGATGGGTAAACACCGAATCCGACAGCTCGCGATCTGAAGTTCGCCATGAGCGGTCCAATACCTGAACACGCCCCGACTGGAAACTGACGATCCAGATATCGGCGTTGTAGGTCTCATAGATCTCGGTGATCTTCCGTCCGACGATGTACCGCATGGTCACGTTATCGCGAATGGAACCGATCTGATCCAGGTTGGTCATGTAATCCGCGATCTCGTACGCCTGCAGACGGATCTCATTCTCATAAGCGCGCTGATTGGTCTGCTGCTGCGTCGTTACCAGAATGACCGAGAACAGAAGGATGGATACAAGGGTCGATGCCATGATGGCACTGAAACCGCGGAGAAAAAGTCCGCCTCTTCGCATGACTATTTCACCTCGAACTTGTAGCCGACACTCCAGACGGTCTTGATCTCCCAACCGAAGCTTTCACCTTCGGTCAGCTTTTCACGCAGACGCTTGATATGCACATCGACCGTTCGGGATTCGCCGAAATAGTCGTATCCCCAGACCTTCTCCAGCAGCTGTTCACGGGTAAACACCATGCCCGGATGAGATGCAAGGAAATACAGCAGCTCCAGCTCTTTGGGCGGCATCTCCAGCGCTTTGCCTTTATAGGTAACCACGTATCGCCCGATATCCACGGTAAGTCCCGGGAAGGACAGTTCCTTGGAAGTCGTCTCCGCGGGCTGGAAACGGCGCAGCACGGCCTTGATTCGGGCAAGCAGTTCCTTGGGCTCGAAGGGTTTTGCCACGTAGTCGTCCGCGCCCATCTCCAGACCGAGGACCTTGTCAAAGGTCTCGTCCTTTGCCGTCAGCATGATGATCGGCACATTGGAACCCGCACGGATCTCGCGACAGACCTGCAGACCGTCGATGCCGGGAAGCATCAGGTCCAGCAGGATCAGATTAGGGTTGTCGGACTTGAACTTCTGAAGCGCTTCATCGCCTCGTTCCGCAAGCACGACATCGTACCCCTCTTTATCAAGATACAGTTTTACAAGCTGACGGATGTTCGGATCGTCATCCACCAACAGAATCTTCGTTTTCACACTTATTCCTCCATTCAACCGTATCCATCGTATCATATGGAAATGTCCAAAGTGTGAACAGACTTCAAACTATTTCAAAGTAACGACGGTAACGCCGTCCTCGCCCTCTCCGTAGCGTCCCAATCTGAAGGACTTGACTGCGGGATGGCTCTTGAGGTGCTTGTGGATGCCCGCGCGCAGGACGCCGGTGCCTTTTCCGTGAATAATGTTCACCTCGCGCAGACGGTTCAGCATGGCGCCGTCCAGGAAGAGATCGACCGCCAGCAGAGCTTCATCCAGCGTATTGCCGCGCACGTCGCATTCCATTTCCACCGCGCGCTGAGAAACACTGACTCTTGTCGCCGCCTTGGGCTTCTTTTCTTTTTCCGGTTTGGCACGTCGAAGCTTTTTGATATTGGACTTCAGCTTCATCGCGCCCGCCTGCACCGTGCATTCACCGCGGCTGTCGGGCGCGGTCAGTACCGTACCCGTGGTATTCAGGTCCAGCAGCAGCACAGTCTCGCCCACTTTGAGATCGGTCGGGATTTCGTCGGATTCGGGCTTTGCCGCCGCGATCTTTTCGGCGTTCTCGTCCATGAGCCCCTGAAGCTTGCCGCGCATATCGTGCAGTTCGTGCTCCTTCAGGTCGCCGTTTCGATGTTTCTTGAGTTCGGAGATCAGCTGCTCGGACTCGCGCTGCGCACGACGCAGGACCGCGCGCGCCTCTTCCTTCGCTTTCTTCATTTCGCGTTCGCGCTTCTCTTCCAGCTCACGACGAAGCTTCTCTGCCTCATCACGCAGCTGCTGGGTCTCGCGATGCGCCTGCTCGGCAAGGACGCGCTCCTTTTCCGCGATGCTTCTGTGATACTCCGCGTTGGCAATGACGTCTTCAAATCGCACCTGATCGCGGCTCAGTCGGTTGCCCGCGTCCTCGATCAGGAATTCGGGCAAGCCAAGCTTTCGGGAGATCTCGAAGGCATTGGATTTGCCGGGAACGCCGATGGACAGACGATAGGTGGGACGAAGGGTCTCCACATCGAATTCAACGGAAGCATTTTCCACGCCCTCGGTACTGAGGGCATAGGCCTTCAGTTCGCTGTAATGCGTGGTCGCGAGGGTCGTGACTCCGCGCTGACGAAGATGATCCAGTATGGACATGGCAAGCGCCGCGCCTTCCGTCGGATCGGTACCCGCGCCCAGTTCATCGAACAAGGCAAGCGAACGGGGCGTCACCGAGCCGATCATCTTGACGATGTTGGTCATATGAGAAGAGAAAGTCGACAGGGACTGCTCGATGGACTGTTCGTCGCCGATGTCCGCAAAAACCTCGTCAAACACGGCGAGCTCGGAGCCGTAGGCCGCGGGGATCTGCATGCCCGCCTGTGCCATCAGGGACAGCAGCCCGACAGTCTTCAGCGTAACGGTCTTACCGCCCGTGTTGGGTCCCGTGATGACCAGCGTCGTGAAATCCTCCCCCATCCAGAGATTGGACGGGACGACCTTGTCGGGATCGATGAGGGGATGACGGGCGCGGATGAGATTGATCCTGCCGTTTTCGTTCAGTTTGGGCGGCACAGCGTTCATGGAACGTCCCAGTGCCGCGCGGGCAAAGATCATGTCCACCCGTGCAAGGAGCTCAAGATTGTTGGCATAGAGCATGGCGCCGGGCGCGATGCGTGCGGAGAAATCCGCCAGGATACGCTCGATCTCGTTCTGCTCTTTGACCGACCACTGTTTCAGTTCATTGCCGGCTTCGACCACCGCCATGGGTTCCACAAACAGCGTGGACCCCGTTCCGGACTGGTCATGTACGATGCCGGGCACGTTCTGACGGCACTCCGCCTTGACAGGCACAACGTATCTGCCGTTGCGCATGGTCACGATAGCATCCATCAGATACTTCTGCATGGCAGAAGAGCGGATAATGCTGTTCAGCTTGTCGCGTACACGGTCGTTGACCTGACGGATATGACGGCGGATCTCGTACAATTCGGGGCTGGCATGATCGCTGATCTCGTCTTCCGACAGGATCGCATTGAAGATCTCTTCTTCAAGCCCGCGGTCGGTATGCAGCTGAGAACCCAGTCCCGTCAGCAAAGGCGTGTCCTCGCGTTCGGTGACCAGCGCATGACGCACCACACGCGCCGCCTTCAGGGCATCCGCCACGTTCAGCAACGCTTTGGGCGACAGCGTGGCACCTACATGGGCGCGCTTCAGCGATTCACGGACATCCGTGAAATACGCCATGGGATTGCCGCCGTGATAAGCCAGTATGGTGCCCGCTTCCTCGGTCTCCTGCTGACGGCGACGGACCTCGGCGGCATCACCGCTGGGCTTCAGTTCGCCGCAGCACTCACGTCCCATTTCGGTGACCGCAAGCGCCGCCATACGCGCAAGTATTTTCGGATATTCCAGTACGCGAATATCTCTTTCGTTCATATCATTCAACTCCACGGAAATAATGTCCGGTCGTGGTAGCGCCTTCGTGCCATTCGACGGTCTGCCCGTTCATCGCCGCACGATACACCTGCACCAGCTGCGCAATGGACTCATCGCCGTCATCAAGGATGCGATAGACGTCCGCCGTCGGCAGCTTCCCGAATCGCTTCAGCAGGTTCAACGGCACCGAATTCTTCAGCATGATGACACAGCCGTCATCGGACGCGATCCGGCTCAACGGGAATGCCGTACCTGTACGATCGACGAGGGTCCGTCCTTCGAGACGTTCCGATGCCGCGCAACCGGCGCAATGACGGCATGCGGCGTGTTTGCCTTTCAGTCCATGCACCGCACGGTACGGGCAGTGGCGCAGATACATCAGCGGCAGCCGTCCGTGAACGATCAGCTCCCGTTCACCCTGCAGCGGTCGGATCTCGCCCGTCGTCAGCTCAACGGACGGATTGACGGCAACGGCACCCCATTCTCTAAACGCCGCGACCGACA
>JAKSPZ010000062.1 GCA_024404395.1 Clostridia bacterium
GTTCTGCCCGACGGCAAGGACGCAGTTATCCGCAAGCTGAAGCGCAAGGGCACGGTCGCCATGGTCGGCGACGGCATCAACGATGCCCCCGCCCTCACCCGTGCCGATATCGGCATCGCCATCGGCGCAGGCACCGACGTCGCCATCGACGCAGCGGATGTTGTCCTCATGAACAGCAAACTGACCGACGTATCCGCCGCCATTCGCCTCAGTCGCGAAACGCTGAAGATCATCCATCAGAATCTGTTCTGGGCATTCTTCTACAATGTCATCTGCATCCCCCTCGCCGCGGGTGCTTATGCTTCTTTCGGTCTGACACTGAACCCCATGTACGGCGCCGTCGCCATGAGCCTGTCCAGCTTCTGCGTTGTCTCCAACGCGCTGCGGTTGAATCTTTTCAAGCTGCACGACGCGTCCAAGGATAAACCCCTGAAAACCAAAACCAAGGAGGTCAAAGAAATGAAGAAGACCATGCACGTGAACGACATGATGTGCAAGCACTGCGAAGCCCGCGTTAAGAAGTGCCTCGAGGCGCTTGAGCAGGTCGAAGAAGCCGTTGTCAGCCATGAGGCCGGCACCGCCGTCGTCACCCTCACCGCCGATGTTTCCAACGATGTTCTCAAGAAGGTCGTTGAAGACGCAGGCTATCCCGTCACTTCCATCGAGTAATCGTCACACAAAAATACCCCCTCGGGATGATCCCGAGGGGGTATTTATTTGGGCAGGGGCTAATTAGTAGCCAACCTTCTCCCAGCACTCGAACGGAGCAGCCAGCTCGTCGGAGATGTAGACCTGAGTCTTCATGGTCTGCAGCATGGAGGACGGTACCAGCGGGGTGACCGGGCCATGGGTGACCAGACGGCTGGTCATACGCTGCCAGGAAGAGAAGGTGCCGTTGGTCAGCAGGGCATGAACTTCGATGCGTTCCTTTGCGCGCTTGACGTCGATCGGGCCGATGGTTGCGGCACGAGGCGGTACGCTCTGGATGTAACCGGACTGACCGAATACGCCGTGCAGAGAGTTCTGAGCAACGGTGAAGGGATGCAGGGTGACCAGCTGAGCCTTCTTGTTCAGCCACTCGTCGATGTCGTCGCAGACGAACTCGGGGATGGGATCGACAAATGCCACGTGGCCGGTCCAGCCGGGAGAAGTGGAGATGATGTCGGCGCCGCCCTCGGTGACATCGTTGATGATGTCGGAGTAGCTGTCGATGTTCTTGTTGGTGGGATAGTAGACGTTCTCAAGAGGCATGCGCAGCTTGGGATCGATCTGATAGACGAAGTACTTCAGCAGAGAATGTACGAAGCCGGCTTCGTAGGTCTCGGGAGCGATGTTGCCCTGATCGTCTGCCCACTCGTCTTCTGCGAAGATGCTGACCTTGGAGCAGTCAACGCCGAAGTAGTTGATCAGCTGGGCCAGAGGAATGTAGGTGTCGGGCTCGGGGTTGCCGAGGATCATGCTGAAGGGCTTGCCTGCTTCGGAAGCGGCCTTCAGGCGGGAGAACAGAGTGGCGATGAGGACGGGATGGGGATTCATCATGACCTTGACTTTGAACTCGGGATGCTGCCAGTCTTCATGCTTCTCCAGTTCCTTGCCGCTCATCAGGCGAAGACGCTCGCAAAGCTCACGGTCTTTGAATGCAACGTAATCGCCGCATTTGAAATCGAACTTGGTCGGAGGATCGAAGATGATGTCTTTCATTGCTGTACCTCTCCTTTGAAGATTACTTTTTGAACGTTCATTCGGTAGTCCACCAGTACCAGGTCGGCTCGCTTGCCGACGGCGATCTCGCCGCGGTCGCGCATGCCGATGGCCTGTGCGGGATTATATGCCGCAAACCTGAATACGTCCACAATAGACGCACCGGTGTGCTTCATCATGTTGTGACAGGCGATGTCGAGGGTGAGCTTGCTGCCCGCGAATACGCCTTCGTATCCGGGCGGGATCGGGCCGTCACCGACGTAAGCGTCAGAGATCAGGATGATCCTGTCATCGCCCTTGATCTTACGGACCAGTCGCAGCATGTAGGGATCCACATGGATGCCGCGGCTGTCGCAAATCAGTTCGGCGTAGATATCGCGGTTATAGTTGACAGTCTCATCGACACAGACACCGCGAACCTCGGGATACTTTACGCGATCACCGGTAGCGTTGGTGTGATGGGTGCCGATTTTCAGACCGTAAGGCATGAGTGCCTCGATGTCCTGCGGGCTTGCTTCGCTGTGCGCAACGGTGAAGACCGCATTGGGGTTCTTTGCGCGGACAGCTTCGACAAACTCAAGAATGTTCTCACGCTCGGGAGCAAGGCACCACACGCGCGCGAGATCCCAGCCCGCTTCAATCACGGGACCGTAGTTTGCTGCATCGACGGGACCCTTCCAGGGGTTCTTGTCGCGATCGCAGCCAAACTTGGGATTGAGATAAGGACCTTCCATGTAGAAACCGCCGATGTTCTTGCACTCGGGCTTCTTCATGGCTTCACGCAGGTCGCCGATCGCCTTGACATAGCCGGCGGTATCCATGCTGTAATACAGCGCGGGAAGGACCGTCGTGGTACCGTGCTTCAGATGATGCACCGCCGCACGGACGGGATCGTCGGTAAAAAAGCAGTTGTCACCGGCATGGGTGTGAATGTCTACGAAACCGGGGCCGACGAATGCGCCCTCGGCATCCAGCTTTTCACAGTCGGCAGGGATTTCCGTGTATCTCATCTCGCCGAAGCCCGCGACCTTGCCGTCTTCGATGAACAGCACCGCGTCCTCGATGAGATGGTCACGCATGACCAGCGTGGCATTGATGATCGCGATCATGCTTTTGCCTCCGATTCAAGCATCTCGGTGCCTTCCTTGATGATGAACTCGGCAACGCCTGCGCGGAAGGGCGACGAACGTGCTTCGTAACCACCCTCATCGTAAGCCTCCTGCATGGGGAAGTAGCCTTCGCTGCCGTTTGCCAGACAGACGGGCAGGACCAGCGTCCAGCCGTTGGCTTCCTTCAGCGCACGACCGATGCCGGTGACGGGCTCACCGGGGACGCGAAGCGGCGCGATGGGTCCGATGGAGATGACGGTCAGCTGCATGGGGAATGCATCGGGACCGTTCTCAAGGCGCAGCATTCTCTCCGCCTCTGCGACAACGGTGGTCAGCATCATGCCGCGGAAGGGGATCTCATCGTCACGACCTGCCTGATGCAGTGCTTCGTATTCGCGTGCCTTGGGCAGATCCTCGGGTGCGGGACGATTGGAGGGAACCTGAACGGTCTTCTGCAGGACGCCCAGCGTGGGGACGTCGATGTAGTTGACCTTGTCATAGACCTGCATGACAGCGCCTGCAACGACACGTCCCATGTAACGTGCGTGGCCGTAGCCGCGGGAAACGTCATCGAAGTCGTTGAACATGTCGTTGAAATCGCCGGGATTGGGATGGACCTTGACATGGTTGACGTCGCCCTGTGCACCGTTGAAGAAGATGCACTTGGTGTCGTCGATGGCCTTTTCAAAGGAACGGCGGAGGAAGCCGGGCCAGTCAGCGGAGATCTTGCAGCCGCCGACGACGTCGGGATGATCGCCGAAGTTGACCAGAACGATGGTATCTGCGCCTTCACGGTCGAAACGCAGGACGTTGACGCGCTCATCGACTTCGCCGATGGGTGCAACGATGTCAGGGTTGTTGACACCGGGGTTGGTCTGAATGCTGCCGTCCTTCATGCGGAAACGACGGACGAAGGAGATGTTGGGAGCCATGCCGACGCCCCAACCCATCTTGGAATGCTTCAGGTCTGCCAGTGCAAAACCGACGGCGTCGGAAACACGAACAGTCAGGAAAGCAAGATAGTCGTCTTCGATCGCACCGATGGGGGTGAAACCGGCGATGTCGGGACCGGTATGGGTGTGCGTGGATGCGAGGAATACATTTTCGAAAGGAATACCGTTTTTCTCGGCTGCCGCTTTTCTGATGGCGTCGGACTTCTCCTGCGGAATACCGCAGTTGTCAACGCTGATGAGGGCAACGCGAGTGCCATCCAATTCAATAGCGAGGACATCTGCCTCAAGCTCATCCAGAACGCCGTCTGCAAGGCGAACCGCATAATAACCTGCGACATTGATGCCCATAGGCGGGGTAATGTTTACACGAGCAAAACCGGTTTTCAACTGTGCCATACGCTTACCTCCAGATCAATCTTCAATTCTTCCGAATACGTAACAATAACTGTTACCGTACGCATCATTGCGTACTCTACATTTATTCTTATGCTATCAAAATTATAAACCCATTCAACACACTTTGTCAACATAACCCACGCGATTTCAGTTGATTTCTTCGGTATTTTCGTCTTTTTTGATAGTTTTCCGCCTGTATTTTGTTTGCAATCGAAAAAAATTGCCGATAATGGCTTATTTGCTTGTATTTCATCATCCGTTTTGTTATAATGTTAACAATAGGGTCTAAGGAAATAATAGACACTCGATCTTGGAGCGTGATTATATGTCATTCGATTACTATTCTCAAAAACGCTTCCTTATATTAAACGTCATCAACCACCTCGGTCCGATTAGCCGCACCGAGCTGATTGAGCTGACGGATTATCGCCCCGCGAGTGTCGGTGCGATTATTAAGGAGCTGCTGGACGAAGGTCTGATCATCGAGAGCGGTCGTTCCGCTTCCGGGCACGGACGAAAGCGTGTGCTGCTGAGCATCAACCATAAGCGCATCTGCAGCATCGTCATCTCCGTGCTCTACCACGAGATCACCTTCCTGTTCACCCAATCTGACGGCAGCATCCTGCATCAGATGACCATGGCGCTTCCCAATGGGCAGACACCTTCCATGATCATCGACAAGATCGAGGATACCATCAAGCAGCTGCTGACCCGATTCGCCGATCGCATCATCTGCGGTATCGGCATCTGTGAGATCCCCTACGATCCCACCCATTACCGTACCGACAGCACGCTGCTCAGCGGTTACAACGATTACAACGGTTGGATCCATACCGAGCTGAAGCCCCGTCTGGAGAAGCTTACCAACATGACCGTAAACATCTACGGTTCCGGCACCCTTCCCGTACTGGCGGAGCGCCGTTACGGCATGGCACGCAACGAAGAGAATTTCTTCTGCGTCCAGCTTGACAATGGTATCGGCACCTCGATCTGCTGCAACGGACGTCCCGTCGCCGGCGCGGACGGTGCAGCCGGTGAGCTGGGTCACACGGTCATCGACCTTTCCAGCAATCAGCAGCTGTGCTATTGCGGCAAGCCGGGATGCCTTGAAAGCGGAACCGCCTGGCCTGCATTGGCTGCGGATATTCAGGCAGCATTGACAAAGGGCGTCTTCTCGTCCCTGAACAGCTATCATGATCGCAACGAATCCATTACCGTCGACGATGTTCGCCGTGCACTGGATGAAGGTGATCAGCTCTGCATCTACTATGTCAAAAACGCTGCCGTTCGCATGGGCGTCGGCATCGCCAATATGATCAACATCCTGAACCCGCGCATCGTTGTGCTGAGCGGATTCATGCTCGGGCTGGGTCCCTTCTTCCTTGATCATCTAGAGGCATCCATTCGCGAGAACGTTGTCGTTGTCGCGAGAAACTATGAGATTCGTGTCTCGCCCTCCGCAGAACGCATACTACCGCTGGGCGCCGCCGCGGAAGTCTATTCCGATTTCATCAGAATGGCTGATTACCGCTGGGTCTATCAGCTTCAAAGCACCACTTCGGAGAGCGAATAAAACAGGGGGATACTATCATGTACGTAGGTATTGATCTCGGTTCCACCAACATCAAAGCAGCGCTCTATGACAAGGACATGCATCTTGTCACCAGCGAAAGTGCACCCGTTGAATACTTCAAGAGCGGTTCCAATGTTGAATTCGACGCCGAAGTGTTCTTCAACAACGTTCTGGAGCTTCTCCGCAAGGTCGGCACGGGACATACCATCCACCAGATCGCATTGACCGGCCAGGCCGAGACGCTGGTATGTGTCGGCAAGGACGGCAAGCCCGTCATGAACGCCATCTCCTGGATGGACGAGCGTTCCCGCGAGGAATGCGATTATCTCGCCGAGCGTTTCCCCGCAGACCTGTGCGAGCGCGTTACCGGTCAGCAGGCAGTCCTGCCCACCTGGCCCGCAACGAAGATCCTGCACCTCAGGAACAATCACCCCGATGTTTTCGCAAACACCGAGACCTTCATGCTGCTGAAGGACTTCATCGTCTATCGTCTCACCGGCAAGAAGGTGTGTGATATGTCCATTGCGACCTTCACCTTCTACTTCGATATTTATGAGAAGCACTACTGGAAGGAAATGCTGGATGTCGTCGGCATCGACGAGACTCGCCTTC
>JAKSPZ010000063.1 GCA_024404395.1 Clostridia bacterium
TGGAGGGATCGGCCTTGCGCTTGGGCGGATTGTTGCGCTTCAGGTTGGGATCGTGTACATCGCTTTCCGGCTCGACCCAGCGGACCAGGTCGACAGGGCACTGATCGCCAGCGGCAGAGCACTGAGCCAGCAGATAGATATCATCGCCGAAGCGCTGACGGAGCAACATCTTCGCTTCGCCCCAGAAGTCGGGAGAGACGAACAGGCGATGCTGCACACACTGAGCGGGGCAGGCGATATTTGCAACGATGCCCTTCAGCTTCTTGTCTTCATCGAAGACATACAGCAGCTCAACGCCGCTGTCATTGCCACCCTCAAGCTGGGTGAACACAGCGGTATCGGTATCGCCCCACATCTGAGCGGGACCATCGGTATAGCAGGCGCGGCGGCACATGCCGATGGGTGCGCGACCGAATGCATTGGAGAAACTGCCGGGAGCACGGTTGTTCCATGCGGTCATCGCAGCCTCCGCCATTCTGTCGGCAAGGAAGACCAGCAGCTCGCTCTCGGAGGCGATCTCGGGATTATCCTCGATCTCCGCCAGTTTCACATAGTGCTTGTTATCAGGCAGTTCGTTGATCAGCATGGCGGTCAAGCCGCAGTCGGTACCCGCGATCTTGTCGAGGGTGGTGGCGTAATCGGTGTATCCGGGACCGGTATGAACGTGGGTGGCATTGAAAACGATCTTCATCGGATCGATGCCGACCGTATTATCTGCGAGACGGCTGCGCACTTCGTCGCGAAGGCGCCAGGAGACCGCACCGAGGTCGCAGGAGACCAGAATAATCTGCTCCTCCCCCTTCTCGATGGCCATGGCCGTCACAGTGATGGGCTTCTCAACGTACTCGGAGATACGTTCGGCAAACTGGCCGATCAGGGCGATCTTCTTATCCGGGGTAATGCTGACTTCAGACCAACCAATCAAAAGCTTGTCCATGGATTTCCTCCTTAATTCGATGCAATCAGCTTATTGCGATAACGATTGTAGCCCGCGATTCCCGCCGCGTACAGACCGAGTCCGATGGCGGCAATCAATGCGCACAGGTAAAGGGGCAAAACATAGCTTCCCGTAATGTCATATAGGAAATTGGCAAAGGGGCTGCCCGCCATTCTGCCGAAGCACATGGCAGTCAGCAGCATGCTCAGGACCGCACCATGGCTCTCGCCGGCGAACAGGTCCGCGATCAGCAGCGGCTGAAGGAATCCGCTCATACAGCTCGAACTGCCCTGCAGGACCGCAATGACCATAACGAGTGCGGGAAGCCTGACTTGCGCCGCCAGGACACCCAGAACCACCTCGCTGAACATGCAGAACGCGATGACCTTCACAGCCCCCGCCTTGTCGGCAACGATGCCGAGAAGGATCTTCCAGATCGCCAGCGCCGCCAGAACAACACTGAAACAAGCTGCGGCATAACCGCTGCTAAAGCCGATCTGTCTGAGATGCGGATTAAGCGCGTAGTAGGAAGAACCCACGCACATGCAGACCAGAACGTTGCTGCCCAAGATCATGTAGAGGAAGGGCTGCTTTCTGACGGTGGCAGTGGGGATATCCAGTCGCTTGGAAGGATCCTTGACCTTCTTCTTCGCCTCGGGCTTGTCGGC
The DNA here is from genome assembly GCA_024404395.1 of Clostridia bacterium. Taxonomy (GTDB): domain Bacteria; phylum Bacillota; class Clostridia; order Christensenellales; family Aristaeellaceae; genus Faecivicinus. Next base: position 1,606 of record JAKSPZ010000063.1, read on the forward strand.
ATCGCGATAAGGCTGTACATTGCGCTCCTCGGGCGTTTCGCGAACGACGAAAAACATTAGCAGAGCTGCGACGACCATCGTCGCCGCGGCAAACATAAAGGTCACGCGCCAGTCGGAGCGATCCATGATCGCGGTCAGCACGATCGTATAGATCGAGCCGCCCACACCCGTTGCGGCCATGATGATGCCGAACACGAGACCGTAATGGCTGTGGAACCAGTTGCTCGTGATTCGGGACGTGCCCGCCGCATACACGAACGACTCGGACAGGCCGTAGATCGCACCGCCGATGTAGTACGGAATGAGCGTATGCATGCGCGAATAGCCGACATAAGCCATCGCCTGCAGCATGATAAACACCGCAGCAGTCTTTCGGATACCGAATTTACGGGTCACCACCACAAAGATCATGTTGCTGATGATGGCGAATATGTTCTGGAAAATACTATAGAGCGAATAGGCGCCTCTCGTCGTGCCCAGTTCTTCCGTAACGGGCACGATGAAGAGCGACTGCAGGTTATTGGCCAGACCAAATACAATGGCGGCTATCAGCACCATCGCCGAAACCAGCACGATGTGCTGTCGGCTGAGTTTAAGACGCATAATCCCCGTCTTCTTTCTTTTAATCTCAGACCTCGAAATAATCCGCGATATTAGCGAGGGTCAGGCGCGTTCCGGGCAGGAGAGAACTGAGATACAGCTCTTCCTCTCTGGTGTGGCAGCCCTGTCCGCAGGCAGAAGTCAGGGTGATGGAAGGAATACCCGCCGCAAGCGGAATGTTGGAGTCGGTGGAGCTGCTGCCGAACAGCGGTTCTTCACCGAGGATGTTTTTGATATTCGCCTGTGCTTTGGCGATCAGCTCAGCAAAGGCCTCGGGATCCACCTCGCCGCCGCAGGGACGGTCGCCCACCAGCTCGACTTCGACTTCGATGCCCATGGCGCGATAGCTGTCGATGACCTTTTCGAACAGGTTCTTCATCTTGGCCAGGCATTCCTTGTCATCGGAGCGATACTCGAAGAGCATCTCAGCTTCCTGAGCGATGGTGTTGACGGAAGTACCGCCGGAAATGATACCGACGTTGTAGGTGGTCTTCGTGCCTTCCTTCTGAGGAACCTTGACAGCGTAGAAGGAAGTGATCATCTGGGAGAGATAGAAGATGGCATTGCGATTGCCGAACTTGCCGTAGGAATGTCCGCCCTCGGTGCGCACGGTGACGCGATAGCGATGGGAACCGACCACGCGTTCAACAATGCGTCTCAGCGTAACACCGTCGAAGCTGATCATTGCCTTCATGCGCTTGCCGTAGTCCTTGACCAGCTGACGTCCGCCCTTCAGGTTGCCCAGACCCTCTTCGCAGGAATTGGCAACAAACAGGATGCCCGTCTTGCCGGGAATGCCGTTCTCGAGGAAATACTTGGCACAGATCATCATGACGGAAAGGTTTGCGGTATCGTCAACGACGCCGGGGCAATAGAACTTCTCCGCATCCTCGCGGAAAGGCATGGGCTCGGTGTCGGGGAAAACGGTGTCGGTGTGTCCCATGAAGACCACCACTTCGTTGTCATCGGTCACGCCCACGGGACAGCTAACGTTCAGTGCTTCATCGATGGTAACATTTTTGCCGCCGTTTGCTTCGAACCACTGCTTGCAGAATGCGGCGCGCTTCTCTTCGTGATGGGAGGGCGCGGGAATGGCGCACAGGTCACGGATCAGCTGCTTCAGTTCTTCCTGGTGCTCAACAACATAAGCTTCCATTTTCTCAGTCAGAATCATTTTTTATATCCTCCGATCACAGTTCAACATGTCCGATGCCGTCTTCAATGCGGATCTTTGTTCCAAAGGGCTCGCTGAGCTCAGCCAGCTTTTCGAGAATGCCCTCGTCAAACTTGGGACGGGGCCATCCGCCCATGGACTTGGGTGCGTCGAAATTCAGTTCGACGGGCAGCAGATCCAGCTTGGTCAGCTTGCCGTCCTCGACCTCCCAGTACGGAACCACCGTCTGGAACATCTGCTTATCGTAGTAGAGACCCTTCTTGCCATTGTCGGAACGACGGTTGAACATCACATCGATGCCCTCGTTGCCGGTCAGTCCCTGCTTCTCATACATGCCCGCAGGTGCTTTCTGCAGGGTCTCGAGCTGGATGATAAAGTCGCCCAGTGCGTAGAAGATGGGGCAGCCGTTGTAGATCTCCATGGCGCGGAGATGATGGGTGCCCGTACCGACGACGGCATTGGCGCCGGCGTCGATGAGGCGATGGGCCATATCCACATAGAACTCTGCGGGCTCGTCTTCAGTGAGGCCCTTGTTCTGGTGAGAATGGATGGCGACGACGATATAATCCGCGGCGAACTTTGCCTCGTTGATGGAACGGATCATGCGCTGCATGTCTCTCTCATCCACGAAACTGCGCTCGGCGGGGGCGTCCGCTTCCACAAAGCGCAGCGGACCAAAGCCGAACTCGTTGGGCGGGAAGGGCTTGCGATAGCCCTGCGCCTCGTAGATCGCCTGGTCGGCATTGACGGGGACCAGCGCCGCGATCTCACGCAGCTTGTCCATTTCTTCCTTGGGCAGCTCGTAGATCTTTTTGTTTTCGTTTGTGTTCAGACCGGGGCGTCCGGGCAGCATGCGGGTCTGTTCGCCTGCGCTGTCACCGGGATTGAAGGTCGTGCAGGCGGCGATCAGCGCGATACGACCGTTCAGAGTGTCCAGATAGACGGGACGGGAAGCGTCGGACAGGGTGCGACCGGTGCCCGTGTAGGTCAGTCCGGAAGCCTCGATGTACTCCAGGGTCTTCAGCAGACCTGCGTGGGAATAGTCCAGCGCATGGTTGTTGGCGGTGGAGAGCATGTTGAAGCCGAAGGTCTTCAGATCCTCCAGCACTCCGGGCGGTGCGCAGAACCAGCTGCCGCCGCTGGTGCCGCCGCCGTAAGTCTCGAAATTATGGATAGTCGTCTCGAGATTTACGAATTTGAAATCGGCACGACCGATATAGTCCTGAACATCCTTAAAGCCTTCATACGCACCGGGCAGGCGACGGAATACCATAGCATCGCCGGCTGCGGAAAACTTCAACGTTGCCATTATTCTTCCTCCTCAAAATCAAGCTCATCAATGCTCGCCGAATGCAGCTCCTGCTGCTTTTCGGTGTTTTCAAGTTCTTCGTACATTTCTCCCGTATGATCCTCCGCCGGCGCTGCGATCACCTGATCGCGGATCGGCGGCCATACAACATAATCCACAATAAATGCGGAAAAAGAGAACATGATCAGCAGCCCATAGAGCGCGCTGAGGGGCAGCAGACCGATACCTGCACCAAGGAAAATCACCAGCCAGAGGAAAGCCAGCAAACTGCGCTTGATGTTGGCGAAGGTCATGAACACCGCGTTCTTCAAAAGCGGTTTCAGCTTCAGTTCCACCCGCACGAGCATCGGGAAGAAATACATGCTGCTCATGACGATGAGGATCAGCAGGCAGGCAGACAATCCTGCGAAGATCACGGTCAGCATATGCCACGCCATCAGGTTGTAGTAGAAGTAGGTGCTGAGCACGAAAATGGCGATCGCAACAGCATAAATCAATCCACCCAGCGTCGCCTTCACAAAATCACGCTTAAAGATCCGCCAATAATCCTGCCAGAGGAAGTGGTTCTTGTCCTCGACCATCGTCACCGTGATATGATGCATCGCAGCCATGGCGGCGGGAATGGTGATCACGGGAATACAGGTCAGGATAAACAGCAGGTTCAGCTTCAGCAATTCGAAAAACTCGCGCCAAAGCATCTCCATAAATCCCGCAAATCCGCGGCGCGAGACCCGTTCTCGGGTCAGATCGGGACGGTTCTTCTTCGGTTCATACCATCGCTTCATCTACCCATCTCCTTAAATACAGGTCTGCACAGATTCTTTTCCGTCTCCGCGTCGAACACATGGACAGACCAGCGATTGACATGGAGTTTGACAACATCGCCGCTCTGCACGTTGGCACGATTGGCGAAAACGATCAGGAAGCGCTGCTTGCCGCAGACCGCCTCCGCATGCATCTCGGGACCCATAGGAACGATGCGGTCAAGGGTTGCTTCGATGGTCTCGAAATCCTCCGCTTCCCCATTGGCTTCGATACGGAATTCCTCGGGACGAACGCCGACGATGACTTTCTTTCCCGCCTGCAGCGCGGGATCCCGCTTCGCCAGACGGCCTTCCGGGATCACGATCTCCTGCCCCATCAGCTTGATCGCCCAGCCCTTTTCGGTCTCGCGAAGCAGTGATGCGAAGAAGTTCATCTTCGGTGCGCCGACGAAGCCCGCCACATAGACGCTGTTGGGATAATTGTAGATCTCCTGAGGGGTGCCCGTCTGGACAATCTTGCCCGTATCCATGATGGCAAGACGGTCACCCAGCTGCATGGCTTCTGCCTGATCGTGGGTAACATAGATAAAGGTCGTCTTCAGTCGACGATGGAGGCTGACGATCTGCTCGCGGAGTTCCGTGCGCATCTTGACATCCAGATTGGAAAGCGGTTCATCCAGCAAAAAGACGACGGGTTCGCGAACCATCGCGCGTCCAAGCGCTACGCGCTGGCGCTGACCGCCGGACAGGACCTTGGGCTTTCGATTCAGCAGATATTCGATATCCAGGATCTTTGCCGCTTCCTCCACGCGCCGTTCGATCTCCTCCTGCGGGAGCTTCATG
>JAKSPZ010000064.1 GCA_024404395.1 Clostridia bacterium
CGCAGCCTGCGCAGGCGCCGGAGAACTCGAACAGGGGCTTCTTGAACTGGCTGTCCTTGACAGCAGTCATCTTCAGAGCACCCTTGAACTCGGGCAGCTTCTGAGCGAAGGACCAGTTGTCGGCTTCGACCATCTGGGAGGCCAGGGGCTTCATCTCGATGGCAACCTTCTTGCCGCCGTTGTTGACGGGGCAGACGGTGGTGCAGTTCTCACAGCCGGTGCAATCCAGGGGAGAGACCTGCATGCGGTACTGATAGCCCTTGAAAGCGGGGCCGATGGCAGCCTTGGTTGCGAAGGTGGCGGGAGCGTTCTTCATATCCTCTTCGGAGATGAGGTAAGGACGGATGCAGGCATGGGGGCAAACCATGGCGCAGTTGCCGCACTGTACGCAGGCGTCGAGGTTCCACTGGGGAACGGCGACGGCGATGCCGCGCTTCTCAAACTTGGTGGTGCCGGTGGGAACGCGACCCTGAGCGTCGATCTTGGAGACGGGCAGGCTGTTGCCGGCCTGTGCAAGGCAGGGTGCGATGAAGGTGTCGTAGTACTCGTCGGTGCCTTCGACCTTTGCGGGAACGGCGCCTTCGGTAGCGGTTGCCCACTCAGCGGGAACCTTGACTTCCTTCAGACCGGAGATGGCGATGTCGATGGCGTCCCAGTTCTTCTTGACGACTTCGTCGCCCTTTTTGCCGTAGGTCTTCTTGGCATAGGCCTTCATGTACTCGTCAGCCTGTGCGTAGGGGATGATCTCGGCCAGCTTGAAGAAGGCAGCCTGCATGATGGTGTTGATACGACCGCCCATGCCGACCTGCTTGGCCAGGGAGATGGCGTCGATGGTGTAGAACTTGGCGTTCTTCTTGGCCAGAGTCTGCTTCATGGAAGCGGGCAGCTGAGCCTCGAGCTCTTCGGCAGTCCAGGGGCAGTTCAGCAGGAAGGTGCCGCCCTGCTTCAGATCGCCCGCCATGTCATACTTGGTGACGTAGGAGGGATTGTGGCAGGCAATGAAGTCGGCCGCGTCGATCAGGTAGGTGGACTGGATGGGGGTGTCGCCGAAGCGCAGATGGGAAACGGTGATACCGCCGGACTTCTTGGAGTCGTAGGAGAAGTATGCCTGAGCGTACTTGTCGGTATGGTCACCGATGATCTTGATGGAGTTCTTGTTGGCGCCGACGGTACCGTCAGAGCCGAGGCCGTAGAACATGCAGGCGACGGTGCCTTCGGGAGCGACTGCGAGGGTCTCGCCCAGCTCCAGAGAGGTGTTGGTCACGTCGTCGTTGATGCCGACGGTGAAGTGGTTCTTGGGAGCATCCTTGGTCAGGTTGTCGTAGATGGCCTTGACCATGGTGGGGTTGAACTCCTTGGAGCCCAGACCGTAGCGGCCGCCGACGACCTTGATGTCGGTCTTGCCCGCCTCAAGCAGTGCGGAGCAGACATCCAGGTAGAGGGGCTCGCCCAGGGAACCGGATTCCTTGGTGCGGTCCATAACAGCGATCTTCTTTGCGGTTGCGGGGATGGCAGCCATGAAGTGCTTCATGGAGAAGGGACGATAGAGGTGGACCTTGACCAGACCGACCTTCTCGCCCTTGGCGGTCAGGTAGTTGACGGTCTCTTCGATGGCGTCGCAGCCGGAGCACATCGCGATGATGACGCGATCGGCATCGGGAGCGCCGACGTAGTCGAACAGGTGATAGGTGCGGCCGGTAACGGTAGCGACCTGCTTCATGACCTCTTCAACGATGTCGGGAGTTGCCTCGTAGTACTTGTTGGCAGCTTCACGGCCCTGGAAGTAGATGTCGGGGTTCTGAGCGGTGCCCTGCTGATGGGGATGCTCGGGGTTCAGGCCGCCCTTACGGAAGGCGTTGACCTTGTCCCAGTCGACCAGACCCGCGATCTCGGCGTAGTTGTCCTTGGGATCGATGGCGTCGATCTTCTGGATCTCGTGAGAGGTGCGGAAGCCGTCGAAGAAGTGCAGGAAGGGAACGGAGGACTTGATGGTTGCCAGATGGGCGACCAGAGCCAGGTCGGTTGCTTCCTGAACGGAGTTGGATGCCAGCATTGCGAAACCGGTCTGACGGCAGGCCATGACGTCGGAGTGATCTCCGAAGATGTTCAGGGCATGGTAGGCCAGTGCGCGGGCGGAAACGTGGAAGACGGAGGGAGTCAGCTCGCCGGAGATCTTGTACATGTTGGGGATCATCAGCAGCAGACCCTGGGAAGCGGTGAAGGTGGTGGTCATTGCACCGGCAGCCAGAGAGCCGTGAACGGCACCGGCGGCACCGGCCTCAGACTGCATCTCGGCGATGCGGACCTTCTGGCCAAACAGGTTGGTACGGCCGTGGGCAGCCCATTCGTCTGCGACTTCGGCCATGGGGGAAGAGGGAGTGATGGGGTAAATCGCTGCCACGTCACTGAAAGCATATGCGACATGGCTGACGGCAGTATTACCGTCAACGGTGAGTTTGATGCTCAAGGGTAGGACCTCCTTCTCAACTGTCCGTGCACATACGTACACAGATAACATCATAATAATTATAGAGTTTGCATCCAATAAAGTCAAGAAAAAATGCGGTGATAAAATCGTTTTTTCTGTGACGGTTACGATGCTGTGAAGATTGTATCGTGCAACTTGAAAAGTCGTTATGCTTCCTATATAATCGACTCCGGAGATGATCTTCGATGAAATCTGCGACCCGAAACTATCTCATGTATGTCGGATGTCTGCTGCTCTGCCTGGCGTCCCTTTATCTCAACGCCACCGCGCCCTTTATCTATACGGCGGTGGTCTGTGACGACCTTGGGCTCAACCGTTCCCTCTATGCCATCACCTCAACCATCCGCAATATTGCCTTCATGCTGCTGGGCTTCAAGCTGAACAGCCTGCTCCGCCGCTTCGGCTTCCGCATCATGCTGGCGGTGGGCGCGGTACTCACCGTGCTGACGCTTGTTCTGTTCTGCAACGCCCGCACCCTGCCCCAGTTCTATGTTTTCGGACTGAGCAGCGGCGTCGCGCACATCATCCTCAGCGTTCCCACCTTCTCCGTCCTCATCGGCAAGACCTTCGATAAGAACGTGGGCACCAAGATCGGCATCGTCGCCGCCGCCAGCGGCGTGACGGGCATCATCTTCAATCCCATCCTTGCGAACATCGTGGAAAAAGGCGGCTGGCGCGCGGGCTTCCGCTTTGCGACTTTTGTTACCATCATCCTCTGCGCCGTCGGCTACCTGCTCTTCTTCCTGAACTACCGACCCGCCGCCGAGGAAACGGCGGAGGAGAAGAAGACCGCCGCCGTCATGACCGACGAGGAGAAGAAGCGCCTCGCCACCTGCTGCGTGCTCATGGTGCTCTGCGGACTGAGCTTCTCCGTCCTGTTCTCCAGCAATGCCGTGATCCTGCAGGGCTTCGGCTACACCGCCCTCTTTGCCACCGGCATCGCCGCTTCCGTCCATTCCTTCTGCAACTGCGGCATGAAGATCCTCATGGGCCGCATCACCGATAAGGTCAAAGTCAACGTCATCGGCTGGATGTGGGCGACATTCCTCGTCATCGAGATAGCATTGTACCTTCTGACGAAGACGGGCAGCATTCCCATCGCCATTGCCGCCTCCGCCATGAGCGGCGCGGGCGCCTGTCCCATCACCATGGCCATGCCCATCCTCGCCAACGGTCTCTTCAGCAGCGAGAAAGCCTCCGCCGCCAGCTTCCGCATGACGGGCTTCTACACCGTGGGCACCATCGTGAGCGGTCAGCTCGTCCAGATGGTCTACACCCCCGCCCACGGCTACAGCTTCGCCCTCTACGGCGAATTGGTCATCATGATCCTCTACGTCCTCGTTACCGCCAAACTCTTCATGAAGAAAGTGAACTGATATGACATCTCTGCTCATCATCGTCATCTATCTGGCCTTTATCAGCCTCGGACTGCCCGACGCGCTGCTGGGCGCGGCGTGGCCCACCATGTACACCGAGTTCGGCGTGCCGCTGTCCGCCATGGGCGTCATTTCCGTGTCCATCTCCCTGTGCAGCACCATATCCGCGCTGGCGGGCGACCGGCTGAACGCGAAGTTCGGCACGGCGAAGGTCACCGCCGTCAGCGTGGCGCTGATCGCCGTCGCGCTCTTCGGCTTCTCCGTCAGCCGTCACTTCTGGTTTCTGTGGCTGATGACGATTCCCTACGGACTGGGTGCCGGCAGTATCGACGCGGGACTCAACAACTACGTCGCCGTCCACTACTCGGGACGGCAGATGAGCTGGCTCCACTGCATGTTCGGCATCGGCGTTTCCGTGGGTCCCTACGCCATGGGCTACGCGCTGACCCACGGCATGCGCTGGAACGGCGGCTACCGCATCATCGGCTTTGTTCAGCTGGCGATCACCTTCATCGTCATTCTGAGCCTGCCCCTGTGGAACAGGGGAGAGGCGGCTGCCGACGCCCCGCCCCGCCGGGCCATGACCTTCCGCGAGATCCTCCGCCTGAAGGGCGCCGGGACCTCGCTGGCCATCATGTTCTTCTACTGCGCGCTGGAGCAGTCCGCGGGTCTTTGGGCGGGCAGCTATCTGGTCTTCTGCAAGCATGTGCCTGCGGAGACCGCGGCGACCTTCAGCGCCATGTATTACATCGGTCTTACCGTTGGACGTTTCCTGGGCGGCTTTGTCACCATGAAGCTCAACGACACGCAGATGATCCGCCTGGGCGAGACCATCGTCGTGATCGGCATCATCACGCTGGTGCTGTCCCCGTCCGTGCCCCTGTCGCTGGCGGGCTTCCTGATCACGGGCTTCGGCTGTGCGCCCATCTTTCCCGCTTTCATGCACGCCACGCCCGAACGGTTCGGGGCGGATAAGTCGCAGGCGCTCATCGGGATCCAGATGGCGGGCGCCTACGTGGGACTGCTGTGCCTGCCTGCGCTGTTCGGCCCCATTGCCGAGCGGATCGGCATTGCCACGCTGCCCGCCTTCCTGCTCATCCTCGCCCTCACCACCGTCATTCTTCATGAAATTCTTGTCCGCGAAACATCGGTGGTTTGAGCGGGCAGAAAATAAGGCGGGATTATTGACTTCATAGTGGTAAAGTGATAAAATATTCCACAAATCCGAAAAGGAATCGAGGAGTACGCATATGAAAAAGGAACTGGATTGGGGCAATATCGGCTTCGGCTATCGTCCCACGGATTATCGTTTCGTCAGCAATTACAAGAACGGCGCCTGGGATGAAGGCGGTCTGACCAAAGAAGCCACCGTCACCATCTCCGAATCCGCCGGCGTTTTCCAGTACGCTCAGACCTGCTTCGAGGGCATGAAGGCGTACACCACCGAGAAGGGCGAGACCGTCATCTTCCGCCCCGACCTGAACGCACAGCGCATGGCAGACACCTGCCGCCGCCTCGTTCTGCCCGAGTACCCCGTTGACAAGTTCGTCGACGCCGTTGCACAGACCGTCAAGGCCAACATCGATTGGGTTCCCCCCTACGGCTCCGGCGCGACCCTGTATATCCGCCCCTTCATGATGGGCACCAGCCCCGTTCTGGGCGTTTCTCCCGCCGCCGAATACCAGTTCCGCGTATTCGCCAGCCCCGTCGGCCCCTACTTCAAGGGCGGCATCCGTCCCCTGCGCCTCCGTGTCAGCGACTTTGACCGCGCAGCCCCCAACGGCACCGGTCACGTCAAGGCAGGTCTGAACTACGCCATGAGCCTGTATCCCATCGTTGAGGCTCACGAGCAGGGCTACGACGAGAACATGTACCTGGATTCCCGCACCCGCACCAACGTCGAAGAGACCGGCGGCGCCAACTTCCTGTTCGTCACCAAGGACGGCACCGTTGTCACCCCCAAGTCCACCTCCATCCTGCCCAGCATCACCCGCCGCTCCCTCATGGTCGTTGCGGAGAAGTACCTGGGTCTGAAGTGCGAAGAGCGCGTGATCCCCTTCGAAGAGGTCAAGGACATGGCCGAGTGCGGCCTCTGCGGCACCGCAGCGGTCATCTCTCCCGTCGGCAAGGTCGAGAACGGCGATGATGTCATCACCTTCGATACCTCCGCAGGCAACATGGGCCCCACCATCCGCAAGCTCTACGAGACCCTCACCGGCATCCAGATGGGCCGCATCGAAGCCCCCGAAGGCTGGATCTACAAGGTCGACTAAGTCAAATAAACAAGAAAGCTCCCCGAACCAAAAGTTCGGGGAGCTTTTTTACATAACGGCACAGAAAAACACTGCAAGCTGACCCCGCCCTACACAGCAATGTTCACCCCTCGTAGGGTGCGCTGACCCCAGCGCACCGAGAGGT
>JAKSPZ010000065.1 GCA_024404395.1 Clostridia bacterium
GGTTGGCCGGGACATACCGCATTCATCGATCCCAGAAGCAAGGAATTTGCCGCGGATTCTCTCGAGGAGTTCTGCAAGCTGGGTTCCAGAATCGTGACCGAAACGCCCCTGACCATCTCCGAGAACTCTCTGTTCTCTCCCATGGGTGCGTCCGGCGACGTTTGGGCAGTTCCGCCGAAGGCAGCGACCATCGGTCCTCGCGATATCGTGAACGCCAAGGATCGTTGCGAGCTGCACAACTGCGTCAATCCCGACGGTTCCAGCTGGCAGCGTATGGTGTCCAGACTTGAGCTCTATGGACCCATCTCCATGGAGTGCCCCGCGTCTATCCTGCGCCTCGGCAAGGGCACCTGCTATGTTTCCGAAGCCATCGCAAAGCCCTTCGCTTCCTGGCATTGCGGCATCGAGAACAAGGACCTGTAATCCGGAGAAAACTGATGAAACGATTTATAGCCTTTATTCTGACCGTAGCGCTTCTGACCGTTACCTTGAACGCATCTGCAGAAGCTCCGGCGATCATCGGAAAGATGAGCGGCGGTCTCGGGGATATCTGGAATGCCGTCGTGGACACTGCGACTGACGTCTTTGAAGAGGTATCCGAAGTAGTCAGTGTCGCCGCAGATGACTTCCTTGAGTATGCCTCCGAAGCAGGCGAACAAGCCTGGGCCTGGGCACAGGTCAAGATTGGCGAAGCTTGGGTCTGGACCAAAGAAAACGCCGCAGAAGTGTGGGACTGGGCAGGCGTGAAGCTCGGTGAGGTCACAGTTGAGGTGACTGAATGGATCAAGCTGAACGGTCCCGATATTCTCGACCAGCTGCACGTCATCTTCGTCGGCTTGCTGGATGAGCTCGGCATCAATTCCGAGAACATCGAAGCCATCTGGAATGAGGTCATGGCTTACGCCGACAGCCACAACATCAAGCCTTCGGTCATGGCCAAACTTGTACTGGCGATCATCGTCCGCTTTGTCATGGCGGAGGATGTCGACATGCAGGGGGCTGCCGATGTCTATATCAAAGAAGTTCTGGCGCAGTGGTTCTCCGACTTCTCCGTCGATACCAATGAAGAAGCCGAGAGCGCACTCGAAGGACTTGAAGATTCCCTCGCTCAATTCCAGAACAACTAAAGTCAATGCGCCGTTCCGAATCGGAACGGCGCATTTTTCATACATAAAAACAAGCCGCTTCGCAATGAAGCGGCTTGTTGGTTTCAGAACTTAGGCGTTCTTGCCCTTGATGTACTCGTCGATAGCGGCGGCAGCGTTCTTGCCTGCGCCCATGGCGAGGATAACGGTAGCAGCGCCGGTAACGGCATCACCGCCGGCGTATACGCCTTCGCGGCTGGTCAGACCATCTTCACCCTGGGTGATGATGCAGCCATGCTTGTTGGCGTCCAGACCGGGAGTGGTGGAACGGATCAGGGGGTTGGGGCTGGTACCCAGAGCCATGATCATGGTGTCGATATCAAGGATGAACTCGCTGCCTTCCTTGACGATGGGACGACGGCGGCCGGAAGCATCGGGCTCGCCCAGTTCCATCTCGACGCACTTCATGCCGCAGACTTCGCCGTTGCGAGGATCGCGGGGATCGTCGGGATTGTTGAAGCCCAGGACCTCGACGGGGTTGGTCAGGGTCTTGAAGATGATGCCTTCTTCCTGAGCATGCTCAACTTCTTCGTGACGGGCGGGCAGTTCCTGCATGCCGCGACGATAGACGATGTAGACATTCTCGGCGCCCAGGCGCTTTGCGCAGCGGGCGGCGTCCATGGCAACGTTACCGCCACCGACGACGGCGACGTTCTTGCCGTGACGGATGGGGGTCTTGCTGTCGGGCTTGTAAGCCTTCATCAGGTTGATACGGGTCAGGAACTCATTGGCGGAGTAGACGCCCTTGAGGGACTCGCCGGGGATGCCCATGAAGCGGGGCAGACCTGCGCCGGAGCCGATGAAGACGGCTTCGTAACCCATCTCGAACAGCTCGTCAATGGTGAGGACCTTACCGATGACCATGTTGCACTCGACGTCAACGCCGATGGCCTTCAGGTTTTCGACTTCCTTATTGACGATGGCCTTGGGAAGACGGAACTCGGGGATGCCGTAGCTCAGAACGCCGCCGGCAACGTGGAGTGCCTCGTAGATGGTGACCTTGTAGCCCTGCTTGGCGAGGTCGCCTGCACAGGTCAGACCGGCAGGACCTGCACCGATAACAGCGACCTTATGGCCGTTCTGCTCGGGCATCTTGGGGGCTTCGGTAGCATGCTCGCGATGCCAGTCGGCAACGAAGCGCTCCAGACGGCCGATGCCGACGGGTTCGCCCTTGATGCCGCGGACGCACTTGGATTCACACTGAGATTCCTGGGGGCAGACACGGCCGCAGACTGCGGGCAGGGAGGTCTGCTTGGTCAGCACTTCGTAAGCGCCGTCCAGGTCGTCATTGGCAACGCGCTCGATGAAAGCGGGGATGTCGATGCAGACGGGGCAAGCGGAGACGCAGGGCTTGTTCTTGCAGTTCAGGCAGCGACGAGCTTCCTCGATCGCCATTTCGTAGGTGTAACCGGTAGCAACTTCCTCGAAAACCTTATTACGGTAGTTGGGATCGAGAGAGGGCATGGGGCACTTGGTGAGGCTCATATTCTTCTGTGCCATGATTACTCGACCTCCTTCTTAAGCAGATTGCAGGTTTCTTCGCGCTTGTGGGCTTCGAAATCACGGTACATTGCGCCGCGCTTCATTGCCTCGTCGAAGTCGACCTGATGGCCGTCGAACTCGGGGCCATCGACGCAAGCGAACTTGGTCTCGCCGCCAACGGTGAGACGGCAGCCGCCGCACATGCCGGTACCGTCGACCATGATGGGGTTCATGGAGATGACGGTCTTGACGTTGTACTTCTTGGTGGTCATGCAGACAAACTTCATCATGATGACGGGACCGATGGCGATGACGACATCGTACTCGTTGCCATCAAGGATCAGCTGTTCCAGAGCGTTGGTGACCAGACCCTTGGTGCCGTAGGTACCGTCGTCGGTCATCATGCAGACCTTATCGGAGCAGGCATTGAATTCGTCCTCGAGGATGACCAGATCCTTGCAGCGGAAACCGACGATGGAATGAACTTCCACGCCTGCGGCATGCATGGCCTGAGCAACGGGCAGGGCGATGGCGCAGCCGACGCCGCCGCCGACGATGGCGACCTTCTTGTAGCCTTCGATATGGGTGGCCTTGCCGAGGGGGCCGACGAAGTCGGGCAGGTAGTCGCCCTCGTTCATGGCGTTGAGCTCCATAGTGGTGCCGCCGACGATCTGGAAGATGATATCGACGGTGCCTGCCTCGCGGTCATAACCGGCGATGGTCAGCGGGATACGCTCACCGTCTGCGGAGGCACGCAGGATGATAAACTGACCGGCCTTTGCCTTCTTGGCAACCAGCGGCGCTTCGATGACCATCTTGGTGACGGTCGGATTCAAAGGCTGCTTTTTCACAATCTTGAACATGGTTCCACTCCTCTTTTGTTCATGGAAACGGTTAAAACCGTCAAAAAACTCCAACTTTTATGTTATCACAATTGTGCCCGAATTGCAATGTTTCACAGCAAAACAAAACGAAAAAACAGACGTAAATTTCTGCGAAATCAAAGAAGATTAACATTTATGGAATAGAAAAACGATAAACAAAACATTATAATATTTTCCATATTTTATTGGGAGGGTTGTGTATGGCAGTAACCGAAAAGATTGTTGTACTCGATTTCGGTGGACAATACAACCAGCTGATCGCGCGACGTGTTCGCGAATCGGGTGTGTATTGTGAGATCCTCAACTACGCTGTGCCCATTGAGAAATGGAAGGACGAGACCCTGAAGGGCATCATCCTTACCGGCGGTCCCAACAGTGTCTACAGCGACGATGCTCCGCGCCTCGGCAACGAGATCTTTGAGCAGGGCGTACCCGTTCTCGGCATCTGCTATGGCATGCAGCTCATCAACTACCTTTGCAAAGGTCAGGTCGAATCCGCGGAAGTCAGCGAATACGGTCATACCGTGCTGAATACCAAGGAGACGGCGCTCTTCCGCAACGTCAGCCGCGAGACTGTGGTCTTCATGAACCACAACGATCGCGTCAGCACGCTGCCCGAAGGCTTCACTGCCGATGCCAGCACGAGCAACTGCCCTGTCGCAGCGTTCTCCAACACGGAGCGCGGCATCTACGGTGTGCAGTTCCATCCCGAAGTCCGTCACTCCGTTGAAGGCACCCAGATGCTGAAGAACTTCGTGTTCGATGTCTGCGGCTGTGCCGGCGGTTATCGTGCGGAAGATATGATCGGCCGTATGGTCAACGAGATCCGCGAGCAGGTCGGCAATGGCAAAGTTGTTGCAGGTCTGTCCGGCGGTGTTGACAGCTCCGTTGCCTGTGCCCTCGCAGGTCGCGTACTCGGTCACGATCAGCTGGTCTGCGTCTTTGTCGACCATGGTCTTCTCAGAAAGAATGAGGCGCGCGATGTCATGCAGACTTATCGCGACAACCTCGGTCTGAATGTTATCCACGTTGACGCTTCCGAGCGCTTCCTTGAGGCACTGAAGGGCGTTACCGATCCCGAGAGAAAGCGCAAGATCATCGGCGAGCTGTTCGTCCGCGTGTTCGAAGAAGAAGCTCGCAAGACCGGCGCTGACTTCCTGCTGCAGGGCACCATCTATCCCGACAAGATCGAGAGCGGTATGGGCGGTTCTGCGCCCATCAAGAGCCACCACAACGTCGGTGGTCTGCCGAAGGCTTCCCTCCCCCAGAAGGATCACATCATCGAGCCCCTTCCGCTGCTCTTCAAGGATGAAGTGCGTGCGGTTGGTGAGGAGCTTGGCATTCCGCATCACATGGTATGGCGTCAGCCCTTCCCGGGTCCCGGCCTTGCCGTGCGCGTGATCGGCGAGATCACCCGTGAAAAGCTGGACATCCTTCGCGAGTGCGACGCCATCTATCTGGAAGAGCTCAGCAACGCGGGCTTGTCCGAGCAGATCTGGCAGTCCTTCGCGGTCATGACGGGCATCCGTACCGTCGGCTGCATGGGCGACGGCCGCACCTACGGCTACTGCATCGGCCTTCGTGCAGTCACTTCCGATGATGCCATGACCGTCGAAGCGGCAGAGATCCCTTATCCTGTTCTGAAGAAGATCGTCAGCCGCATCATCAACGAGGTCCACGGAGTCAACCGTGTCGTCTACGATGTCACGGGCAAGCCTCCGGGAACCATCGAGTGGGAATAATCCGAAACACAATCAGCGGCAGCGCAATGAGCGCTGCCGCTTTTTTCGTTATACAGTTCAGAATATAGATTTTCGTGGTATAATGATAGAGTCAGAGATGAACTGACTGAGGTTTTTTGTTGGTCAAAACACATATTTGTTGCGGAGGAAGTAATGATAGGACTAACTAGAGGAACGGTCGCTGTTATCAAGCACAATACTGCTTGGAAGGAAGCAGCTGAGAATTGTATTGCGTTGCTTGCGGAAATACTGCAGAAAGATATGGTTGATGCTCAACATGTTGGTAGCACTGCGATATCTGGAATCTGTGCAAAACCGATTATTGATATCGCGGTAGGGGTTAAAGATTTTCAGGATATATTGAAGCACAATTTGGAACTGACCAATCAGGGAATACATTATCGGAAGCAGGAACATGGAGAACAGTTGCTATATATTTGCGGGAATTTGGAAAATGAAATAGTAACGCATCACATTCATGTTGTAATATGGGATTCCGAAGCTTGGAGAAATTACCTGAATTTTCGTGATTACATGAATTGTCATGATGAAGAGGCTAATGCATACGCACAGCTCAAAACACAATTAGCAGAGCTATATTCGGAAAATCGTAGTTCTTATACCGCCGGGAAGTAGGAGTTTATCGACTGCATATTACAAAAAGCAGTTGTGTGGCGGAATAGTGATGAGAAATAAACTAGAATTTATCTCTTGACTCGTCCCTTAGGGGATAGAATAAAGTATCGGATGTGGAAAGGAGATTTTCAGGAATGCTTAAAATCAGTGAATTCTCAAAACTCTCACATCTGACAGTAAAAGCGTTGAGGTTCTACGAAAAGGAGGGGCTTCTGAAGCCTGCCGCCATTGACGAATGGAATGGTTATAGGTTTTATGAAACTTCTCAGTTGGAGATTGCCGCAAGAATTAAGTCATACAGACAGCTTGGTGCGTCGATTGAAGAAATCAAAGCCGGTTTTTCGGGAGCCGATGGGAAAGAAACCTCTCAAGAGAAGACCA
>JAKSPZ010000066.1 GCA_024404395.1 Clostridia bacterium
GGCTGCGGTTCGGGCACCGAATACATGGCCGTCACCCCCTGGGGCGATCTCTATCCCTGCCATCAGTTCGTCGGCGAGGAGAAGTACAAGCTGGGCGACATCTTCAACGGCGTCACCAACAATGACGTCCGCGAGGATTTCCGCGCCTGCAACGCCTATTCCCGTCCCGAGTGCGCCGATTGCTGGGCCAAGCTCTACTGCTCCGGCGGCTGCGCCGCCAATGCCCTCCACGCCACCGGTTCCATCCGCGGCGTGTACAAGGCGGGCTGCGAGCTGTTCTGCAAGCGCATTGAGTGCGCCATCATGATGAAGGTCGCCGAAGACGCCGAGCGTCGGGCAGGCAAGCGATGAATACCCCCATTGTGGATTTCCTGAAGCGATACGACAGTGTCCGTCTCCATATGCCCGGTCACAAGGGACAGCCCCTCATCGGCTGCGAGCCCTATGACATCACCGAGGTACAGGGGGCGGACTCGCTCTATGAGGCTTCGGGGATCATCGAAGCAAGCGAAAACAACGCTTCCGCCCTCTTCGGCAGCAAAAAGACGCTGTACTCCGCCGAGGGCGCCAGCCTCTGCATCCGCGCCATGCTGTATCTGGTGACGGTGCATCGCCCCGCGGGCTGCGCCAACCTGATCCTTGCGGCGCGCAATGTGCACAAGTCTTTCATTTACGCCGCTGCCGCCGTCGGATTCGACGTGGCGTGGCTGCCGACGACGGACCGTACCTCCGTCTGCAGCGCCGCCGTCTCCCCCGAAGTGCTGGAAGCGACGCTGCGGGACATGCCCATGCCCCCTGCGGCGGTGTATGTCACCTCCCCCGACTATCTGGGCAACATCGCGGATATTCGCGGGTTGTCCGAGGTCTGCAAGCGCTATGGCACCCGCCTCATCGCGGACAATGCCCACGGCGCCTATCTGAAATTCCTGAAGCCTTCCCGACATCCGCTGGATGAAGGGGTCTTCATGTGCTGCGACAGCGCTCACAAGACCCTCCCCGCCCTCACGGGCGCGGCCTATCTGCATTTTTCCGCAGACGTGCCCGACGAGATCGTCGCGGACGGCAAGAACGCGCTGGCGCTCTTCGGCACCACCAGCCCCTCCTACCTCATCATGATGTCGCTGGACGCGGTGAACGGTCGGCTGGGGGCCGATCTGCCCGAGCAGACCGGGGAGACCGCCGAGAAGGCGGCCAGCAGCAAGATGCGCCTGCGGGAACTGGGCTGGACCGTACCCGAGTGCGATCCGCTGCGGCTGGTGATCGCGGGCGACGGACTCGGTCTTGCCGATCGGCTCCGCGCCTACGGCATCGAATGCGAGCACGCGGATGAGGATCATCTCATTCTGATGCTCACGCCGGGCAATACCGACGAAGATCTGGCGCAGCTGGTCTGTGCCCTGTCCGCCATGAAGCCCACGACGCCCGTTGTCCGACCGCTGCCCGAGCATCGTCCCGAAAAGGCGATGACCATCCGCGAAGCCTTCCTCTCGCCGAGGGAGACCGTGGCAACGCACGAAGCCTTAGGTCGCATCTGCGCCGTTCCCACCGTGGCCTGTCCCCCCGCCATCCCCATCGCCGTCACGGGCGAAGTGATCGATGAAGATACGGTCAGCCTGCTGGAGCGATACGGCGTGACGACCGTGGATGTGGTAAAATGAATGAAGCCTCGTACTATTTGGTACGAGGCTTTTTTAATGAAAAAGCCATCCCAAACGGGATGGCTTTGATTGTTGGTTATCAGAAAACTCTGCGGCCCCAGGAGAAGACGCGCTGGTAGTAACCGGAAGTCAGGGTGCTGATGACGACTTTGCCCTGACCGGAGGAGGCGTGCATGAAGAAGCCGCCGCCGAGGTAGATACCGGCATGGTCGGACAGGTCGCTGTCGGAGATGGTGTTGAAGTAGACCAGGTCGCCGCGCTTCAGGTTGGCAGCGGAAGTGACCTTGGGATACTTCTCATCGTAGCCCTGATTGACCGCGGTGCGCTGCAGGGAGACGCCGATCTGCTTGAAGCAGTAGCAGGTGAAGCCCGTGCAGTCGTAGGAGGAAGTGCCGTTTGCGCCGTAGACGTAGGGCTTGCCCAACTGATTCTGACCGACGTAGATGGCGTACTCCAGTTTCTGGTCACCGCTCATGCCTGCGGAGTAGGAGGTCTGAGTGGATGCCAGTGCGGAGGAGATGCTGGTGGAGTTGTTCTGCTGGTTGCCGGGATTGATCTGCACCGCGCCGCCGGTGACGACGTTGTTGTCCGCCGCGCTCTTGCCGGAGGGCAGGGTGGGTGCGGAGGTGCTGTACAGTGCCTTCATGGTCTTGGCGTCCACGTTGCCGTCGTTGCCCAGACCCGCCGCCTGCTTGAACAGGGTGACAGCGTTGTTGGTGATGGTGCCGAAGTCGCTGTCGATGGAGGAGGTCTTGCTCAGGTAGCCCAGTGCGTACAGTCTCAGCTGGACACGACCGACGCTGTCGCCCTTGCTGCCCTTGGCCAGGGTCACGCCCAGGATGCCGTCGGAAGGTGCGGCGCCGGAGTAGAGGATGCGCTGGAAGGTCTCATCGGCCACGCCCGTCTGGGGCAGACCGCAAGCCGCCTGCATGCGCTTGACCGCCGCCTCGGTGTAGGCGGAGTAAGTGGTGCCGGGACGGGCATCGAAGAAGCCCAGATTCAGCAGCATGGATTCAAGAACGGTGACGGGGTTGCCGGTGGCTCCGCTGGACAGGGTGGTGTAGACATTGCGGTTCAGGTCGGAGATGCGCATGTAGCCGATCACGCCGTTGTAGCGGACGCATGCCCATTCGCTGTTGAAGCCGCCGACCACCACGGTAGTGCCGCGGGGGATCGCCACGTTGGCGGAAGAAGCGCTGGCGCTCTGGTAGAAGCGGGCGCCGGCGGTGACGACGGTCGCCTCAAAGGGATCCACGGTGGGGGTCTCGATGGAGGTCTGGTTCTGTGCGGGGGTCTGGTTCTGAATGTCGGCGGTGACGGTCAGTGCGGCAAGGAGGCAGTAACCGTAGGCGCCGTTCTTCTCGATGCGTGCCCAGTAGTCGCCCGTCTCAACGATGCCGACGGTCTCGCCGCGCTTCAGCCAGCCGAGGCAGCGGGTGTCGCCGGTCTTGCCTTCGAAGACGTAGAGCTTGTCGATGTTGACCACTGCCTGAATGGCGGTCTGGGGCGTTGCGGGTGCGGGAGTGGGGGTAGGATTGGTAACGGGCGTCAGGGCGCTGAGCATGCAGTAACCGTAGTTGCCGTTGAGCTCGATGCGGGCCCAGTAATCGCCGTATTCAACAACATTGACGCGGGTGCCGTTGCCGATGGTGCCCAGATAGCGGGTCGCGGCGGTGATGCCCTCGTAGACCTGAAGCTTTGCAATGTTGACCACTGCGGGGATGGGGGTCGCGGGCACGGTGCCGGAGGGCTGTGCGGGCGCGGGGGTGGGCGCGACGGTAGGTGCCGCGGTGGGGGTCTCGCTCACGCGGCGCAGACCTGCGATGCGGGCAAAACCGTGGTTGCCGTTGAGACCGACGTAAGCCCATTCGCCTGCGTAGGCGGTGACGGTGAGGGTCAGACCCTGAGGCAGCTTGCCCAGCAGGACGCCGCTGTCGGAGGGCGTCTTGTAGACGGGCAGACCGTCGAGGGTGACTTCAACTGCGAAGGTCTCGCTGATGACCTCGGGCATGGGAGTCGCCGTGGGGGCGACGGTGGGCGCGGGCTGTGCACCCGTGGTGGTCACCACGCCGCTGTAGACGTAAGCGCCGATGCCGCTGTTCTGGATCAGCGCCCAGTTGCCGTTGACCGCCACCAGATCACAGGGCGTGCCGGCCTTCAGGTTGATGGACGCGGAGGAGGTGGAGGGGATCAGGTAGCCCTTGGTGTTGACGTTGACGACCGCCTGCTGCATGTTGGTGCCTTCGATCAACTCGGTCACCGCGCCGTCGGGCATATAATAGATCTTGCCGTACGCGCGGACCTGAGCGATGCCGGAGACGACCGCCGTCTGCGTCATGACCGTAAACTGAGGGAAGGTTCCCGCATAAGAGGACAGGGCGGGATCGTTATAGACCGTTACGCCGCCTTTGTCGGCGATGACGATCTTCTCTCCTTCTGCCAGACCTGCAGGCGTTGCTGTCAGGAACAGCATCAGGATCAGCAGCAGTGCCGCTGCCCGCCTCAGACCGATATTATATCTTCTCATAGTGGCATTCTCCTTGTTTACGATGTTCTTCGTGAATTGCTTTCGGGCATGATTCGCCTCAATATCCCTAATAATTCACCAATGTATGCCAAAACTCCTGCAAAACGCAAAATGAAATAAATACGCTCGTATTATGTCCGAAATATGTCTGTAACACTTTTGAAAGATTTATAACCCCATACGGCGTTGATTTTAGCGTGCTATTTTATTATAATATAGGGAAAGATTAGAAAACAAGCGGGTTCATGGCACGAAATTGTGACAAGAACCGCCCTGAGAGGTCTAAATGAGCTATCAAGTGTTGTATCGCGCGTGGCGACCGGAGACTTTTACGGAAATATGCGGACAGGAAGCCACCGTCAAGACCCTGCGCCGGCAGGTGATCACGGGGCACATCGCCCACGCTTACCTGTTCTGCGGCTCCCGCGGCACCGGTAAGACCACTGCCGCCAAGGTCCTGGCCCGCGCCATCAACTGTCTGGATCCCAAGGATGGCGATCCCTGCGGCGAGTGCGAAGTCTGCCGCGCCATCAAGGACGAGACCTGCATGGATGTTGTGGAGATCGACGCCGCCAGCAACAACGGCGTGGATGAGGTCCGCGACCTCCGCGACCGCGTCCGCTTCCCGCCGTCCATGGGCAAATACAAAGTCTATCATCGACGAAGTCCACATGCTCTCCAAGGGTGCCTTCAACGCACTGCTGAAAACCTTGGAAGAGCCGCCGTCCCACGCGGTGTTCATCCTCGCCACCACCGAGCCCGACAAGCTGCTGGCCACCATCCTCTCCCGCTGTCAGCGGTTCGATTTCCACCGCATCGCAACGGAGACCATCGTCGCCCGATTGAAAGTCGTGCTGCAGGGCATCGGACGGGAGGCGGAGGACGAAGCCCTGATGGAGATCGCCCGCGCCGCGGAAGGCGGTCTGCGCGATGCACTGAGTCTGCTGGACAACTGCCTCGCCCACACCACGGAGGTCGTCACCGACGCGCTGGCACGGGATGTGCTGGGCACCACGGGACGCGCTTTCCTGTTTGATTTCGTGGACGCCCTCATCGGATACGACGCGGCGAAGGTCATGAACCTCATCGCCGAGACCGTGTCCCGCGGCAGCGATCCCGCCGTGTTCGCCCACGATGTCACCGCCCATCTCCGCGCCGTGATGCTGGCCGCCGCCTGCGGGGACATCACCGAGCTGGCGGACGTGACCCCCGAGGACGCCAAGCGCTACAGCGAGCAGGCCGCAAAGACCGACTTCAACGCCGGCATGCGGATGCTGGAGCTGTTCCTCGCCCTGTCCCGGGACATGAAGAACAGCAATCGCGCCCGCACCATGCTGGAACTGGCCGCCATGCGCGCCTGCCATCCCGAGAAGGAATCCGCCGCCACCGCCGACGAGCGCCTGCTGCGCATCGAGAAGCTGCTGGAAAAGGGCGTGCCTGCCGCGTCTGCCGTGCGCTCCGCCGTGAAGTCCACCCCCGCCGCCGCGCCCGAAGTCAAGGCGCCCGCCGTTCCCGCCGCCCCCGTGCCGAGGGAGACGCCCCCCGAGGCCTTCACCGAGGCTGTGCGCATCTTCTCCGAGAGCACGCCCTCCGTTCGCCGCTTCCTGCAGGACATGCAGTTCGGCGGCATGAAGGAGAATGTGGTCACCGTGGAGTTCGATCCCAAGTCCGCCATTTCCCTGGGCATCGTGAAGCAGAAGCAGAGGGATCTGGAACAGGTCCTGAGCGACACTTTCGGCACCCCCATCGCCCTGAACGTCACCGTTATGGGTCAGGCGGCGAAGAAGACCGACGCCGCCCGCGACAAGGCGGTCAAGGACGCCATCACCAATTCCTACAGCATATTCGGTCGGGAAAACGTGATCGTTGAGTAATAAGAAGAAAGCCACTCCTCACGGAGTGGCTTTCTTCTATACTATACGTCAGCAGGCGCTCAGGGCGTTCTCGAAGAGGGTCTCGATCTCGGCTTCGGACTTGCGGAGATCTGCGGCGGCGGCGCTGACCACGGACCGACGATCCG
>JAKSPZ010000067.1 GCA_024404395.1 Clostridia bacterium
TCCTATCCGTACTGAGCACCGTCGCCGCCTGTCTCTTCCTCGTCCCCGAGCAGAACCGTGCAAAGCTGCACAAAGTCCTTCAGGTCATCGGCGACATCTTCACCTTCCGTCATCTGCTTCTGGGCATGATCCTTCGCACTCTGTACATCTTCATGACCATCTTCACGATCACCGCAGGCTTCCTGCTCCTCTTCGGTGTCCGCATTCAGCATTTCTACATCGGCACCTTCTGGGGCGGTCTGATGACCATGGTCCTCGGTCCCATCGTGCTCCGCATCCTCTTTGAGGCGCTGTCTCTGCGCATCATGATGCTGGACGAGCTCAAGCAGATGAACCGTCGCGCATCCGCCGGCGGCAACAGCAAGATGCCCGCCCGTCCCGCACGTCCCCGTCCCGCTGTCTGCGATGACTGCGGCACCCGCTACGATCCCCGCGAGGACAGCTGCCCCAATTGCGGTTCCACCTACCGCCGCTAAACTAAAGCAAAAACACCGCCATTCGGCGGTGTTTTTTTGTTTAGAACATCTTGGTCTGACCGTTATCGGGCTTGGGCATCTTGATACCCATGTGGTCGTAAGCTGCCTGCGTGCAGATGCGTCCGCGAGGCGTTCTCAGCAGGAAGCCGAGCTGCAGCAGATAGGGTTCATACACGTCTTCAATGGTCGCCGCGTCTTCGCCCGTGGTCGCCGCCAGGGTATCGAGACCCACGGGACCGCCGCCGAACTTCTCCATCATCGCCCGCAGCATGGTGCGGTCGGTGCGGTCGAGACCCAGCTCATCGATCTCCAGCATCTCCAAAGCAGCCTGTGCCAGCTCCACGGTGATCCTACCATCGCCGCGAACCTCCGCAAAGTCGCGCACGCGGCGGATCAGGCGGTTGGCGATTCGAGGGGTACCTCTGGAACGGGAAGCGATCTCCAGCGCGCCATCATGGTCGCAGGCGATCTTCAGAATGCCCGCCGAACGCTCCACGATGACCGCCAGCTGCTCGGGGGTGTAGAGCTCCAAGCGGAAGCTGATGCCAAAGCGATCGCGCAGCGGCGAAGTCAGCATACCTGCGCGGGTGGTCGCGCCGATGAGGGTGAACTTGGGCAGATCCAGACGGATGGAACGCGCGGAAGGACCCTTGCCGATCATGATATCAAGGGCATAGTCCTCCATAGCGGGATAAAGCACCTCTTCGACCGCGTGGCTGAGGCGATGGATCTCGTCGATAAACAGCACGTCACCCGCGTTGAGGTTAGTGAGAATGGACGCAAGATCGCCGGCGCGCTCAATGGCGGGTCCCGACGTCACGCGGATGTTGTGCCCCATCTCTGCCGCAATGATGCCCGCAAGGGTCGTCTTGCCCAGGCCGGGCGGTCCGTAGAGCAGGATGTGATCCAGGGGCTCACGACGTGCGATGGCGGCCTGCATGTACACATTCAGGCTTTCCTTCAGTTTGTCCTGACCGAAGTAATCCGCCAACACATGGGGACGCAGGGATGACTCGACGTCCGAATCCTCCTCGCGGAAACCGGTAGTGATCAGCCGTTCCTCTTCGCCCATGCCATTACCTCCTCTTCAGGCTCGCCAGCAGGCCGGTCAGCGAGCGCACTCTCAGTACAACGCAGCAAATCAGATACACAACGCCCGAAGCCGCGGCACTGATCGCCAGTCTCACAAATACACGAATGGTGGAATCCGCAGCAGGCAGCACGCGGTTCATCACGAAGCAGACCACCGCACAGGCAGCGGTCGCGATGACGATCTTGATAAGCTCCTTCGCAACTTCCTTGAAGCCCAGCCGTCCGAAGCGCTTCCGCAGCAGGATCAGCATGATGGTGGCACCGGTATAGCCCGCAACGGAGGTCGCAAGTGCAAGACCGTTGGCACCCATCAGGGCACGCAGGATGAAGTTCAGAACGATATTGGTGGCAACCACAACACACGCGACCTTAAAGGGCGTCTTGGTGTCCTTCAGCGCGTGGAACATGCGGCTCAGGAAGTCACGCATGCCGAAAGCAGGAATACCGATGACATAGAAGGCAAGGACACCCGCCGTCGCAGCCACGTCTTCCATGGTGAAGGCACCGCGCTGATAAGCAAACTGGATGACATCGGACGCCATGATCGCGCCGATAGCGACCACAGGCAACACCACCACAGCGAGGGTGGTCATGCTCTTCAGCAGCATCTGCAGTGCGCCGCGATCGTCCTTCTCCGCCACACGCTTACTCATCTTGGAGAACATGATGGTGGTCAGCGGAACGATCATGATGCCCTGCAGGAAGGTAACCAGTCGATAAGCGCTGGTCAGGGAAGTCATGGTGCCGCCGGGCAGCGTGGATGCAAGTGCATGGTCGATCATGTGGTTCAGCTCGCTGATGCCCATGGAGAGCAGCGCGGGCAGTGCCAGGATCACCAGGCGACGGATCTTCTCATCCTTCGCGTCAACGTGCAGCGAATACTTGAAGCCGCCTCTCAGGAAGGGCAGCAGAACCAGCAGCTGGCAAATATTGGCGGCGAACACGCCCCACGCCACAGCTTCGATGCCCATCTTACCCGAGAAGGCAAAGCAGGCGATCATCACGCAGATACTCAGCGGGAAACCTGTCAGCTGAGCGGCAATGTATTTCTCCATGGCGTTCAAAAGAGAGGCAAGGGAAATGGAAGTGACGTTGAACACCAGTGCCGCAGTCATGATGCGGGTCAGCTTCGCGGTCAGCGCCGCTTTTTCCGCATCGAAACCGTTGTAGACCAGTCCGACGATGGGACCCGTCAGCGCAATCATAACGACCGACACCAGTATGGACGCGATGGCAAACAGGTTGATGGCATTGGATGCAAATCGGTTGGCTTTGTCCAGTCCCTTCTGCGCGCGCTCATCACTGTACAGCGGAATGAGGGTCGCAGAAATGCAGGAGTTGAACAGCAATACCGGCAGATAGAACAGGCTGTAGGCGGAAACATAGGCATCATTGGCCATGGTTCTGCCGAAATATGCGGTGGTGACGATATCGCGCACAAAGCCGACACCCTTGCTGAGCATAATGACCAGCGTCACCAAAAGGGTACCTGTCAAAAGTTTATCTTTCTTGGCCACAGAAGGCGCCTCCAAACAACTATCGATTGTCTCATATTATACCACAGACACGTTAATTATGGAAGGCTGTGCGTCGGTATTTGCATCTTTCCTGTTTTTGCGCTATAATATGATAAAAAGATTTGCCTCTCGGAGGAATAGCATTCATGAGTCAACGCGGGAAGAGTATCAAAATTCTTCTCTTCGGCATATTGTCACAGGCCATTACGCTGCTGCTCGGCATCATCATCCCGAAGCTGGTCATCGTCAGCTACGGTTCCGAAGTCAACGGTCTGTTATCGTCGGTCAAAGAGATCTTCATCTATGTCGCCCTGCTTGAGGCGGGCATCGGTACGGCGGCTTTGCAGGCCATGTACGCCCCCATCGCCACCAACGATAAGAAGCATCTTTCGGAGATCGTCGCCGCCACGGGACGCTACTACACGCGCACGGGCATCTATTACGCCATCGCCGTGGTTCTTCTGGCGGTCGCCTACCCGCTGGTCATCAAGAGCGATGTGCCGACTTTCACCATCGCGGCGGTCATCCTGCTGCGCGGCGGATCGGGCGTCATCAACTACCTGTTCCAGGGCAAGCTGACCCTCCTGCTCCGCGCCGACCGCAAGAAGTACATCACTACCAACGTCGCCACCATCGCCAACGTCCTCGCCCACACCATGCAGATCGTGCTGATCCTGGCGGGCTTCGACGTCATCATGGTACAGCTGGCGTACTTCATCATCAACGTACTGCAGATGATCTTCATCGCGCTGTACGTCAAGAAGCATTACGGCTGGCTCGACCGCACCGCCAAGCCCGACTACGCCGCGCTGAAGCAGAGCCGCTACGTTATCATCCATCAGATCTCCACCCTGATCTTCAACAACACCGACACCCTGATCCTCTCCTATTTCTGGGGATTGAAAGTTGCCAGCGTCTACACCCTGTATTCCACGGTCATCGCCTGCGTCAACAACATCGTCAACGAGGTCTGCGGCAGTGTTGAATTCGTCCTCGGGCAGACCTTCAATTCGGATCGCAAGCGTTTCCTGCGTCTGCAGGAGGTATATGAGACCTACTACCTCGGGCTCTCCTTCTGCATGTTCACGGTCACGCTGGTCATGCTGCCGTCCTTCATCGTCATCTATACCAGAGGCGTCACCGACATCACCTATACCGATAAGTGGCTCCCCTATCTCTTCGTCGCCGTCAATCTGCTGAAGTCCGCCCGCCGTTCCTCCAATCAGGTCATCAACTTCGGCCAGCACTTCAAACAGACCCAGTGGCGTGCGGTGCTGGAGAGTGTCATCAACCTGACCGTCTCCCTCTTCTGCGTGGTCCGCTTCGGCATCTACGGCGTTCTGTTCGGCACCATCGCCGCGCTGCTCTATCGCACTAACGATATGATCATCTACGCCAATCGCCGCATCCTGGATCGCAGCCCCTTCAAGACCTACCGTCGCTGGTTCGTCAACACGGCTGTGATGATCCTCTGCACAGCCGTCGCGAAGCAGCTGGTCCCCGAAGTCATCGGCGGCTATCTCCGCTGGGCGGTGATCGCCCTCGCCGTCGCCGTTCCCTCGGGCATCGTATTCCTGATCGCGGATTCGCTGGTCGATCGCGACTGTTACACCCTCGCCCGTCGGGAGATCCGACTGCTGGGCAAAAAAGCGCTCAAAAAACTGGGCATTGCAAAGTGAGGACTGCACTATGGCAAAATACGCACTCGGTGTGGACTACGGCACGCTTTCCGCTCGTGCTCTGATCGTCAATGTAGCAAACGGAGACGAGCTTGCCTCCGCGGTGATGAATTATCCCCACGGCGTCATGACCGACGTGCTGCCCGACGGTACGCCCTTGGGCAAAGACTGGGCACTGCAGCATCCCGCAGACTATATCCTCTGTCTTGAAACGGTAGTTCCTCAGGCCATCTCGGAGAGCGGCATCGATCCAAATGACATCGTCGGCATGAGCATCGATTTCACCAGCTCCACCGTCATGCCCGTGGATGAGAACAACATCCCGCTCTGTTTTTCCGAAACATATGCCAATCGTCCCCATGCCTATGTCATGCTGTGGAAGCATCACGCCGCCGCAAAGTATGCGCAGCAGATGCAGGCTGTCGCAGAAGCACGAGGCGAATCCTTCCTGAAGCGCTACGGCGATCTCGTCTCCTCCGAATGGATGCTGCCCAAACTGCTCCAGACCTGCGTGGAAGCCCCCGACATCTGGAACAAGGCTGCACGTTTCGCAGAAGCAGGCGACTGGCTCACCCGACGTCTGACAGGTGTGGACTGCGGTTCCGCCTGCATGGCAGGCTTCAAAGCCTTTCGCGGCAGTGACGGCGCTTTCCCGAGCCGCGAGTATTTCGAAGCGGTCCGACCCGAGTTCGCCGATGTGGTATCGGAGAAGCTCTGTCCCGATTATCGCGCCCCCGGCAGCCGCGCGGGACGGCTCACCGCCGAAGCCGCCGCAAAGCTCAATCTGCCCATCGGTCTGCCCGTCGCCGTCGCCTCGGTGGACGCCCATGTGTCCTTCCCCGCCGCAGGCTGCATCGAGGACGGCGCCATGTTCCTCATCATCGGCACTTCCACCTGCGACGTGATGATCCACTCCGAGGAGCGGAACGTCCCCGGCATCTGCGGATGCGTCAAGGACACCGTCATTCCCGATTACTACGGTTACGAAGCGGGACAATCCTGCTGCGGCGAGCACTTCAGCTGGTTCATCGACAACTGCCTGCCCGCCTCGGCCGTGGAAGAAGCCGCCCGTCTGGGCATCTCGCCCATCCAACTGATGACAGACAAAGCCGCAGCCCTGAGACCTGGGCAAAGCGGACTGGTGGCGCTGGACTGGTGGAACGGCAACCGCAGCGTACTGGTGGATCCTTCCCTGTCGGGCATGATCCTCGGTCTGACGCTGAAGACCCGCCCTGAGGAGATCTACCGCGCCCTCATCGAAGCCACTGCTTACGGGCAGCGCGCCATCATGGATACCTTCGAAGAAAACGGTGTGCCCGTCCGCAAGCTGTTCGCAGGCGGCGGCATCGCCCAGAAGAACCCCCTGCTGATGCAGATCTATGCCGACG
>JAKSPZ010000068.1 GCA_024404395.1 Clostridia bacterium
GGATATATGGGTCAGACACCGGACATGGCGGAAACGCCCGGCTTTATGTTCACGCCCGGCGTTGCGCTGACCAGCAGCCACGCCGAAGGCACCAAGACCATGCGGCTCTTCGGTACGGTGGAGATCGATCCCGTTGAGGATCTGATCGGATGTCTGGTGCTGGATGAGGACGGCGCTGAGATCGTTTCCGAAAACGGCGGATTCACCGTCAGTGTGGAAGAAGGCGTATTGACCCTTACCGCAGAGAACGGACAGGTGAGCTGGCAGTTTGGCGGTCGCGTGCTGAAATTGCTGAACCGCAGCGGGATCAACACGGTTCGATTTGTCCGCGAGACCGCCGTGACGGAGATCGACACAGCAACGGAGCTGCGGGGTTCGGTCTATGCCGAACTCAGAGCGGCGGGACAGGTCTCCAAGGACTTTCTGTGGCAGGTGAACGGCGATGGCATCGGCGTCACCGTGGCGGAGCAGCGGTACAGCCTGAATCAGGGCGAGCTGACGGAGGTTTCCTGATATGAAGAAACTGATCGGTCTGCTGCTCTGTGCGGCATTGCTGTGCGCCGCCGCATCGGCGGAATCCTATATCGGAACGATCGTTGCCGCAGAGACGGTAACGGTGGAAGCACAGGCAACGGGAACGCTGCTCTCCTTTGACCTCAACGTGGGCGATGAAGTCACCGCGGACACGGTGGTCGGCACCATTTCGGAAACAAAGGTCTTTTCCTCTGCGGACGGTCGCGTCGTTTCACTGGAAGGCGAGGCGGGGGAGGATGTCTCGGGAACGGTTGCCGAGATCCAGCCCGAAAATCTGTATCATATCTATTGTACCGTGGACGGCGCCTATGAATCGCCCGAAACGGAATGGGTCAGAAACGGCGAGACCCTCTATGTCAAGTGCACCAACGACGGCACCCACCGCGCCGTAGGCATCGTGAGCGGGATCTCCGGCGAGACCTATGAGCTTTGGGTCACCGGCGGTGAATTGTACATCGGCGAGGTGGTCAAGCTCTATCGCGACGCGGAATTCAGCAAGAAGCTGTGCGTGGGCAAGGGCACGGTCCTGGCCTCGGATGTGCTCGCATCTGTGGGAAACGGTCAGTTGACGAATGTTGCCGTGACCGAAGGCGAACTGGTGGAGCGCGGCGAACTGCTATTCACCACCGTTATCGGCGACGATACCTCTGTCCGCTGCGATGTGGACGGCATCGTCACGGCGGTCTACGACGGCGCGGGCGACTACGTGCTGAACGGCACGATCGTTGCTGAGGTCGCACCGACGGATGCCCTGCTGGTGGAAGTCATGGTCCCCGAGACGGCGGTTGCCGATCTCAAGGCGGGGGACAGCGTGGAAGTTCTGCCCTACAGTGAGGACAACGTGTCCCATCAGGGCGTGATCCGCACCATCGGTTCCGTGGCGCAGGATGAGGGTTATGCGGTCAGGATCGCTGTCAGCGACCTGCCTAAATACATCGGGCTCCACTGCGAAGTGATATTGGATGAATAAGGGAAACCATCGGCATTGCCGATGGTTTCCTTCTTTTATTCGGCAAGGTGAAAGAGATGAAAGGCGAAAACGAGCAGAGCGCACAAAAAACGTTGACGTATTGGAAACGATGTGTTAAAATATTATCATGAAAACGTTTTCGCAATGTTTTCGGGAGTGAGAGGAGGATAATGTTTGATGAAAGAACAGACCAGACCCTATTCCAGGGGACGGCGATTGAAGAATCAGATCATGTCCGTGATCACGAATCCGTACAATGTCATCGTCTTGATCGCTATTATCCTGCTGGTGTACCTCATCGTATTGCCTTTGTTTGACATGCTTTCCACGACATTCAAACTGGCTCAGCGCGACCTGCGTGCCGTTCCCGGCGGACAGGCGGGCGAATTTACGCTGTACTATTGGCAGAGACTGCTTGCCAGCAAACTGTCTTATTCCATGCTGATCAAGCCGCTGCTGAACTCCCTTCTGATCGGTTTCGGCGTTTCTGTGTGTGCCATCGCCCTCGGTTCCGCGCTGGCATGGCTCATGGTGCGTTCCGACCTGCCTTTCAAGCCCTTCTTCTCCCTCGCGGTCATCATTCCTTATATGATCCCGTCCTGGGTCAAGTCTCAGGCATGGCTGTCTATCTTTAAGACGCCCCGCATAGGCGGTGCGCCCGGCTTCGTCTCCTCGATGCTGACAAAGATGGGCGTGACCAATCAGGCATTCCTGGAGCCCATCGCCTACGGTCCCGTCGCCATTATCATCGTTCTGACCCTGCACTACTATGCATACACCTATCTGCTGGTATCCGCCGCGCTGAACTCGGTCAACTCCGAGCTGGAAGAGATGGCGGAGATCAAGGGCGCCGGCAAAGCCATGATCCTCAGAAAGATCACCCTTCCGCTGGTTCTGCCCGCGATGCTGTCTGCGGTCATCCTGACCTTCTCCAAGGCCATCGGTACCTTCGGCACCATCAACTATCTGGGTTCTCCCGTCGACTTCAGAACCCTGTCCAGCCAGCTGTACTCCAACAGCAAGTCCCAGAATACCCAGACCGCATTCGCCATGGCCATCCTCATGATCGCCATCGCGTCCCTGTCGGTCTTCATCAACCAGCGCCTCATCGGTTCCCGTAAGTCCTATGCCACCATCGGCGGCAAGGGCGGACGTTCCACCCTCATCGGCCTGGGCAAGTGGCGCCCCCTCATCACTTTTATTCTGTTGATCTTCTTTGCCGTCGGCATCATCATGCCCGTGGTCATTCTGATCATCGAGAGCTGCATGTTGGTCGAAGGTACGTACTCGTTCAGTAACTTCACGTTGTACTACTGGATCGGTGCGGGCAACCCGGATATCATGGAGGGCGTTCCCGGCATATTCAGGAACAGCAACTTCATGCTGGCGCTGACGAACTCCCTCAAGCTGACCTTTGTCAACGGCATCGCCGGTACCTTCTTCGGCCAGATCCTCGGTTACATGTGCGCCAAGGGCCGCGGCAAGTTCCACGGAGGTCTGGTCGAGCAGCTGGTCTTCATTCCGTACCTGATCCCCTCCGTTGCCTTCGGTGGCATTTACCTGTCCATGTTCTCCAAGCCGCAGTCCATCTTCGGCGTGCAGCTGGTCCCGGCACTGTACGGTACCTTCGCACTGCTGACGGTGACCAGCGTCGTTAAGCATCTGCCCTTCGCCTCCCGCGCGGGCACGTCCAACATGATGCAGATCAGCGGCGAACTGGAAGAGGCGGCGATGATCAAGGGCGCAGGCTTCTTCAAGCGCTTCATCAAGATCGTCTTCCCGCTGTCCAAGGGCGGCTTCATCTCCGGCTTCATGCTGATCTTTGTTTCCATCATGAAGGAACTGGACCTGATCATCCTGATCATGACGCCCAAGACCTCCACCCTGCCGTATCTGGCATTCCAGTACCAGAACCAGAACTGCCCGCAGGCATCTAACTGCGTGGCGATCGTCATGTTCTCCATCGTGTTCCTGGTATACGCACTGGCCAATATCTTCGGCGATGCTGACCTCGCCAAGAGCATGGCAGGCTGACAGAAAGAGAGGATACAGTAATGAGCAGAATCGAATTGGTCAATGTTGATAAATTCTATGGCAAAAACCACGTTCTCAAGAACCTGAACCTGACCATTGAAGACGGCGACTTCATGACGCTGCTGGGTCCCTCCGGCTGCGGCAAGACCACCACCCTGCGCGTCGTTTCCGGTCTGGAAAAGCCCCAGAAGGGCTACATCTACATGGACGGCAAGCAGATCGTCAATGCGGACGAAGCTTACTTCGCGGCGCCCTCCGAGCGCAATCTGGACCTGGTCTTCCAGTCCTACGCTCTGTGGCCCCATATGACCGTCTTTGACAACGTCGCCTTCGGCCTCAAGGTCCTGAAGGAGAACAACGCGGAGATCGCCAAGAAGGTCGCCTCCGCTCTTGAGAGAATGCAGATCGGCGAGTTCGCCAAGCGTTTTCCCACCGAGCTGTCCGGCGGTCAGCAGCAGCGCGTCGCCATTGCCCGCGCCATCGTTTCTTCCCCCCGCCTGCTGCTCCTGGACGAGCCCCTCTCCAACCTGGATGCCAAGCTCCGTGTCGACATGCGTTCCGAGCTGAAACGCCTGCATCACGAGACCGGCACCACCATCATCTATGTTACCCACGATCAGGTCGAGGCACTGACCATGTCCACCAAGATCGCCCTCTATCGCAAGGGTGAACTGGTACAGGTCGCACCGCCCCTGGAGCTGTATGACAACCCCTGCAACCTCTACACCGCAGACTTCATCGGCAATCCCAGTATCAACTTCGTCAAGGGCACCGCGACGGTGGATGCCTCCGGTTTGACCGTTACCAGCCCCTTCGGCACCCAGACCTATCCCAAGGCCGACATGACCGACGTTGAGCTCGCCAACGGCTCTGTGGACGTCACCCTCGGTATCCGTCCCGAGCAGCTGACCATCGCCACTGCGCAGGACGACAATCACTGGACCAAGGCAAAGGTCTACTCCAGCATGCCCGCCGGTTCCGAGACCCTGGTTTCCCTGAAGGTCGGCGACATGATCGTCACCTGCAAGGAGCTCTGCTCTTCCCGCTACGACAGCGACCAGGAAGTCTGGCTGGGCTTCAACCCCAAGAAGGTCAACGTTTTCGAGACCGCAGGCGAGAAGCTCATCAAGCGCTGCGTCTGACCACAATGTATCTGAGCGACTTGATCGCTTAGCATAAGGACTAAACTACAGGAGGAACACAAATGAACATCCGTAAGATCCTGGCTGCTCTGCTCGCCCTGATGATGGTTCTCACCATGGCAGCATCCGCAGAAGCCCTGACCGCTTGGGAAGAGGCTTCCGGCATCTACAATGGCGATGAGACCGACGAAGAGCTCTATCAGAAGGCTCTCGAAGAAGGCGCCACCGTTACCCTGTACTCTATTTCTTCCCGCTGCGGCAAGGTTGCCGATGCTTTCATGGCGAAGTATCCCGGTCTTGAGTGCGTTCCCTTCGACATCAGCACCAACGAGCTGCTGGAAAAGGTCACCCGTGAATACGATGCCGGCCAGCACGTCGCCGACGTTGTCCACATCAAGGACCAGGACGGCTCCATGTACCTGGAGTACGTTGCCAACGGCATCTTCTACAACTACAAGCCCACTGAGATCCTGTCTCACATCGATCCCAGCTACACTGAGACTGCTACCCCCCTGTACATTGAGCTGACTCAGCTGTTCTACAACACCGAAGCTTATCCCGATGGCTCCCCCATCACCAACATCTGGCAGCTGACCGAGCCCGAGTGGAAGGGCCGCATCACCATGCAGAATCCTCTGGACAACCTGTCCTGGGGTTCCTGGATCACCGGCTTCTGCGTCGGCGACGAGCCCGACCGTCTGGCCGCTGCTTATGAAGAGCTCTACGGCGAAGCTCTGACCCTCTCTCCCGAGTGCGAGAACGCAGGTTATGAGTTCCTGAAGCGTCTGCATGACAACCAGCCCATCTACTGCGCATCCTCTGACGAGTGTGCCGAAGCTGTCGGTACCCCCGGTCAGGAGAATCCCCCCGTTGGCTTCTCCGCTTCTTCCAAGCTGCGCAAGGCCGTCGACAACGGCTGGGTGTTTGCTCCCGTCAATCTGTATCCCGACACCGGTATCCCCGCTGTCAACACCCTGTACATTGTTGAAGGCTGCGAGCATCCCGCTGCCGCCAAGCTGCTGGTCCGCTTCATGATGGGCGGCACCGACGGTGACACCTCCGGCTACAAGCCCTTCAACACCCTGGGCGGCTGGCCTGTCCGTGACGACATCGAGCCCGCTGAAGGTTCCGTTCCCTACGCAGAGCTCAACGTTGCCGGCTTCGACGCCAACGAGATCTACGTCAACTACAACCTGGTCCGCGACTTCTGGCAGATGCTGGGCTAATCGCACATGACCGATCGGGGAGCGGCGGCATTAGCCGCCGCTCCTCTTCTTTGAAAGGATGGTTTCCATGGGCCTGTTTGTGGACAGAAACGGACGGCGGAAGAGCCCTGTCACGTTGCTTGGATTCACCATGATGCTGATCTTCATCGTCGTATACGGTGTGCTGTATGCCGTTCTGGCGGAGCCGCTGTATCGCTGGATCGTCTTCGAGAGTACCGTTGCTACGGTGG
>JAKSPZ010000069.1 GCA_024404395.1 Clostridia bacterium
ATTGAGATCGATGCCCAGCTTTCGGGCGTTGTCGAGGAAGGTCTCCGATCCGCCCGCGTCCAGCAGGATGCGATGCCCCTCGTGCTCGATGAAAAGGCTGAGCCCGTGCTCGGCGATGAAGCCGTCCAAGGCGGTGTTTTCGATGAGGACCGTGATGCGCATTGTTTCCTCCGTATTGAAAAGCCCCGCCACAGTCGGGGCGGTTTGTTTTTATTCGGCCTTGGCGGCGGCGCAGATCAGTTCGACGCAGAGGTCGTAGCCCAGCGTACCGCTGTCGAGGCAGAGGTTGTAGTTGCGGCTGTCGCCCCAGGTCTTGCCGGTGAAGTACTCGTAGTAGTTGCGGCGGGCCTTCTCGTGCTTGCGCATGTTGTGCTGGATCTCGCCGATATTTTTGGTCTGCAGCATCTCACCCACGCGGGCGGCGCGATGGAGCTGGTCGGCGTAGATGAAGACGTCCAGCGTTTCGATATCCACCTCAGGCAGCAGCACGTCGGCGCAGCGACCGAGGATGACGCAGGGACCCTTCTTGGCCAGACCCGCCAGAACGGCGCGCTGGATGCTGTACAGAGAATCCTTCTCGTCCAGATAGGTGGTGGGCATGAGGCTGCGGACAAAGCGCTCGCGGGTGGCGATCTCCTCCTCGGCCTTGGCGAGGTGATCCAGATCCATGCCGCTGACGCGGGCGGTCTCGCGGAGAATGTCCTTGTCGTAGAATTCGATGCCCAGCTTCTCGGCGACGGCGCGACCGATGGAGTGTCCGCCTGCGCCGTATTCGCGGCTGATGGTAATGATCTTCATGTCTGATCCTCCCTGTGATGCATTGTGGCAATTATAGCACAGATCGCGCCGTCATACAAGGGCGGTCCCCGAGCCGCGTTGAACGAAATAATGTAGGAATCGTAACAATTTATTTATAAATTCGACACGGTTGTTTACACTGGCATCACGGCGTGATATAATGTTACAGTATAGAATTATCGGTGGAATAGAGTGATGAAAATGCATGGTCTGACGGTCGCCGCCTGTGTGACGGCAGCCATTGCCTTCGGTCTGTTCTACCTGTACGATCTGCTTTCCGTGTCCCGACCCGATACGAAGGGGCTGAGCCTGCTCTTTCCCCTTGGCGCGGTGCTCACCGTCGTTTCGACGGTGCTGACCGTCATCGACTGCCGACCGCTGAAGCCGTCTTGGTGGCTGATCGGCGTGGCCGTCGGGCTCATCCTGACCGTGAAAGCCCTGTTCTTCTCCCTGCCCAAGGGCACCTACACCGACCCCGCCGCGCGGCGCCGCGTGTACGACGGCGGGCTGT
Organism: Clostridia bacterium; assembly: GCA_024404395.1. Lineage (GTDB taxonomy): Bacteria > Bacillota > Clostridia > Christensenellales > Aristaeellaceae > Faecivicinus. The sequence goes on from JAKSPZ010000069.1 coordinate 1,310, forward strand.
ACGGCATCTGCCGCCATCCCGGGTTCCCGCCCTTCGTGCTGATGTATGTCTGCATCGGGTTCTGGCTGGGGGAGAGGAGCGCCCTCTGCTGCGGGCTGTTGTGCCTGATGAACCTCGTCTACATCATCCTGCAGGACAGATACACCTTCCCTCACATCTTTGACGATTACGTGGATTACCGCTGCCGCGTGCCCTTCCTGCCCACGGCGAAAAGCATCCTGAAACATAAGTGACCTTGAATCATTCCGAAAGGAGGTGCCGTCATGAAACTCGCAGAGCGTCTGCTCAAGGAAAGACCCATGGAAGTATGGGAGGAGTACTGCGGATTTCTGGCGTTGGACGTGGATCGCTATATGGCCATCCAGCACCGCCTCCTGAAGGAACAGCTGGCCCTGTGGTGCGACTGCGCCCTCGGACGTCACTTCCTCAACGGCACCGCCCCCGAGGATTTCGACCGTCTGCGGGACATCATGCCCCTGACCACCTATGACGACTACGCCGACATCCTCCTCCAGCGCCGCGGGGACGTGCTGCCCCTGCCGCCGGTGACCTGGATCGAGACCACCTGGGAGGGCGGACGCCATCCCGTGAAGTGCGCCCCCTATACCCGCGGTATGGTGGACACCTTCAGCCACAACGGCATCACCACCATGCTTCTGGGCAGTGCCACGGGCTGGGGCGAGTTCTCCGTGGGCGAGAAGATCCTGTCGGGTCTGGCGCCCATGCCCTATCTGACGGGCCTCATCGGTCTCATTCTGGACGAGGACTACGGCTTTGACATGATGCCGCCGAGGACCACCCTCGACACCATGTCCTTCTCCGAACGCAGCAAATACGGCTTCAAGCAGGCCCTCTCCCACGGCATGGATTACTTCCTCAGCATGGGCAGCGTGGCCTACTATCTGAGCCTCAACCTGTCCGCAGTGGCGGGCGGCGGCAAGAAAAAGAAGAAGAGCGGCTCCCATTCCCTGAGCATGCCCACCCTCTTCCGCCTGATGAAGGCGAAGATGGCGGCGGACAAGGAGAATCGCGACGTCCTGCCCAAGGACATCTTCAAGCCCAAAGCCTTCATCTGCGCCGGCACCGACAACGCCTGCTACAAGGACGACCTTGAGAAGATGTGGGGCATCCGTCCCATCGAGCTCTTCGCGGGCACCGAGGCGGGCATGGTGGGCTGCGAGAGCTGGAACCGCAAGGATCTGTACTTCTTCCCGGATACCGCCTTCTACGAGTTCCTGCCCGAGGCGTACATCCGCACCAAGGAAAAATTCCCGCCCACCCTGACCATGGCGGAGGTCAGACCCGGCGAAAAGTATGAGCTGATCGTCACCGTCTTCCGCGGCGGCGCCTTCGTCCGCTATCGCACCGGCGACATCTACCGCTGCACCGGCATCGGCAGCGCGGAGGATCATTCCAAGCTGCCCCGATTCCGCTACATCGACCGCCATCCCGACATCATCGACATCGCGGGCTTCACCCGCATCACCAAAAACTCGGTGGAAGACGTGCTCCGCCTGTCCGCCCTGCCCATCCACGAGTGGGCGGCGGCCAAGGAGATGGACGCCGAGACGGGTCATCCCTACTTCCACATGTATGTGGAGATCGATGCCGAGGCGCTGATGGATCGCGCCGTCACCATCGACGTGCTGAAGAAGCACCTTGAGATCTATTTCAACTATCTGGACAGCGACTATGACAGCCTCAAGAAGATCCTGGGCATGGAGCTGCTCCGCATCGATATCCTTCGCTCGGGCACCTTCGAACGGTTCCGCAAGCGGACCGGCTCGGACATCGAGCGCATCAATCCCCCACGCGAGAAGCTGGCCGCACTGACGCGGCTGCAGACCGAGGAGGATCCCGTGGAAGATCTTACTGTCAGGGGGGTGAAGTAATGGGCAACTATTCGTTCGTGTCATCGGGCGCGCTGATGTGCTACGTGCTGCTGTTCTCCATCTTCATCGCCGCGAAGAAAGATCGGATCATCAGCGCGTTCCTGCAGATCCTGCTCACCCTGATCCTCTGGACCGCGGGCTCCCTGCTCATGCGACTGCAGGCGCCGCCCTCCATGGCGCTGTGGTACCACATCTCCCTCATCGGCATCTGGATGAGCTGCTTTACCCTCATCCGCTTCATGCGCGTGTTTTCGGGCACGTCCGTGACGCTGTTTGAGAAGATACTCTTCCTGTTGGCCGTCCTGTTGGTGGGCGTGAACGTCTTCACGGACTTCTTCCTCGCCCCGCCCACGGTGACCGTGGTCAACGGCGTCAACCTCTTCGTCTACAACATGACCGTGGGCACCTACATCATGTACGGGCTCCTGGCCGTGGTGGCGGTCACCGCCATCGTGAACACCATCCGCTGCTACGCCGCCAACGCGGTCACCAAGCAGCAGTTCGTCCCCATGCTGATCGGCAGCGTCATCATGTTCGCAGGTCAGGTCATCATCATGCTGCCCATGCTGAAGGGCATTCCCGTGGATATCGCCGCGGGCGTGGTGTACGCCTTCTGCCTGTTCTATGCGCTGTATCGCCGTCGCCTCTTCACTTTGACCCTGGCTTTCTCCCGCCGTACCTACTGCGTGGTCACCGCGGGCATCCTCGCCCTGCTGGCCACCGAGCTGGCGCGCACCTATCAGGATCTTCTGAAGAGCATGGGCGGCTTCATGGCAGATTATTCCGCTTCCGTGGTGGCGGTCACCGCCGTCGGACTGGCCGTCGTTCTGTACGTGCTGGTCAAGTCCCTCAGCGAGCACCTCTTCCTGGCCGAAGAGCGCGACCGCAGCGCCGCACTGAAGCGGTTCAATGTGGAAGCGTCGGGCAGTCTGCACGTTGAAAACATCTGCCGCCTGCTCTGCAAGCTGCTTCGCGACAGCTTCTCCGGCATCACCGCCATCTCCGTCGTCGCCGCCGACCATGAGGGTCGCCTCCGCGTCATGGCGTCTTCCAGCGTGATGACCGTGGGACAGGAGCTCTTCGATGCCTCCAACCCCGTGGTGGACTGGTGCCGCACCCACGCTTCCGGCGTGCGCGTGGCGGACTTCCGCTATTCCATTCAGTACAAATCCATGTGGGAAGCCGAGAAGGCGCAGCTGATCGCCCTCAACGCCGACTACATCTTCCCCCTGCTGGACGGTGAGGAGCTCATCGGCATGGTGGTCACTTCCTGCAAGGACCACGCCCGCGGCTTCCACAGCGAGGACATCTCCTTCATCTCCTCCGCCGACACCGTCGCCGCCATCGCCATCAAGAACAGCCGCATGTACGAGAAGGCCTGTCACGACGCTCAGACCGACGACCTGACGGGGCTCCTCAACCGCAAGTACTTCATGATGGAGCTGAAGGATCGCTTCGAGAAGGATCCCACTGCGCTGCTGACTTTGGCGATCATCAATCTGGACGACTTCAAGCTGTACAACCAGCTCTACGGTAACGCGGAAGGCGACCGCGCCCTGAAGCGCGTGGCCAACATCCTTGCCAACAACGCAGGTGAGAACGCCGTGGTCGCCCGATACAGCGGAAAGGAATTCGCCCTGCTCATGCCGGGCTGCGAATCCTCCGCCGCCCTCCGCCGCATGGAGGGCCTCCGCACCCAGATCTACAACATGAACAAGGTCGAGGAGTTCGACATCATGGCGGGCAGCGCCTCCGTGATCACCTGCTCCATCGGCATCTGCTCCATCCCTTACGGCGCGTCCACCGTCAAGCAGCTGCTGGATAACGTGGATATGACCGTCTATCAGGTGAAGCAGGCGGGCAAGAACGGCGTGAAGATCTATTCCGCCGGACCGGCCCGAGGCGGTCCCGACGATCAGGAGGTCATCGACCACGAGGCCGTGTACTCCGAGTTCGCCCAGACCATCTACGCCCTCACCGCCACCATCGACGCCAAGGATCACTACACCTTCACCCACTCCAACAACGTGGCCTACTACGCCGCCCAGCTGGCGACGGCTTACGGCCTCAACAAGGAGACGGTGGAGATGATCCGCGAGGCGGCGCTCCTCCACGATATCGGCAAGATCAGCATCCCCGAGAAGATCCTGAACAAGCCGGGTCGCCTCACCGACGAGGAGTACGACGCCATCAAGAAGCATCCCGAGAACGCGGTGGCCATCATCCGCCACCTGCCCAATCTGGATTACCTCATTCCCGCCGTTATCAGCCACCACGAGCGCTGGGACGGCAAGGGCTACCCGCGCCGCATCGGCGGGGAGGACATCCCCCTCAGCGGCCGCATCCTCTGCATCGCCGACTGCTACGACGCCATGACCGGCCGCCGCTGCTACCAGTCGGGTCAGGATATGGAGAATGCCCTGAAGGATATCGAGGTCAACGCGGGCAAGCAGTTCGATCCCAACCTCGCCCAGCTCTTCATCGACAAGTGCCGCGACGGTACGATCCAACTCCAAGTAACCCGCCCCACCCCCGAAGCCGAATAACCACACAAACGGACCGCTCGGCGGTCCGTTTTTTCGTTGCACAAACCGACAGAGCACCGCGGCGTGCTGAGTCAGCACGCCCTACAAAGGCAGGTACAAACTGTCTGTAGGGTGCGCTGACCTCAGCGCACCGTTGGAGCATTGCTTTCCGCAAAGGAACGATGTATAAATCAACCTTTGCCGTAGCTTGTGCCTCCCTTTGCAAAGGGAGGTGGCTCCGCGCGAGCGGAGTCGGAG
>JAKSPZ010000007.1 GCA_024404395.1 Clostridia bacterium
GACGATCTTCCGTCCGTCGATGACGATGCAGCCGTTGGGAACGCTCCTGTCGGGGAAAACCAGTTTTGCGTTTACGATTGCTTTCATATTGCTTCCTCCCGTTAGAATTCTATACGTTTTATTCCGGGTCAGCGCTCCACGCAGGCTTTGATGGCGTCGTAGAAGGCCGCTCGGAGATTTTTCTGTTCAAGGGCTTCGCAGCCGCGGATGGTGGCGCCGCCGGGGGAGCAGACGCCGTCCTTGATGACGGCGGGATGCATGCCGGACCGGATCTGCATCTTGCCCGTGCCCAGCACCGTCTGGGATGCCAGCTTGTAGGCGGTGGCGCGGGGGAGTCCGTACTTTACGCCCGCGTCGGCCATGGCTTCGATGACCATGGCGATGAAGGCGGGACCGCAGCCGGAGACTGCGCCGCCCACGCCCATGAGGCGGGTGGGCAGGATCTCGACCTCGCCCATGGTCTCGAACATGGCGACGGCTGCCGCCTTTTCCTCGGCGGTGAGGTCGGTGGCTTCCTCAAAGAGCATCATGCCTTCGCCGGACATACAGGGGGTGTTGGGCATGATGAACTGAACGCGGGTGTCGGGATGGAGCAGGGGACGATACTTGGCGTAATCCCAGCCCAGCGCCACGGACAGCAGCGCCTTGCCCGCCAGTTCGTCCTTCACTTCGTCCAGCACGCTCTCAACCACATAGGGCTTGACCGCCATGACCACGGTGTCCGCGGCGGCGACGACCTCATGAACGTTGCTGCAGGCGTTGATGCCCGTCTCGTCGGCAAAGGCTTTGAGCGTGGGCTGATTGGGGGCGTAGGCGTAGATGTCGGCAGGGGATGCCGCACCGCCGGCGATGAAGCCGTTGACGATGGCGCGGGCCATGTTGCCCATGCCGATAAATCCGATCTTCTTCATATTGAACCTCCTGTTATTCGTAGATGGCTTGGAATACGGGGAAGTCGTCCGCAAAGGGAGCGACGGAAACGGTCTGAGTGTAGTTGCCCGCGCGGCGCAGATAGCTGCGGATGCGGAGCGGGAGATAGCTCGAAAGCTCCGCCAGAGTGACGGAACCGTCGTGATTGCGGTCGGCGGCGAGGTCTTTGGCGGTGTGGGCCACGGTGTCCCAGCCGCAGGCGTCGCAGAAGGCGCGGACGAAGACGGTCATCAGGCTGCTCTCGAAGGTCATGCGGTAGGAATCCTCGTCCATGGCGGCGCTGCTGATGACGCGGATGCGATTGTTCATCGCGAGGCTCGGCGCCAGCAGCACGTCCGTGCGGTCGGTGGCGCCCACGAGACCGCCAGCGTAGCAGAAGTCCGCGAGGATGACGATGTCGCCGCGAATGTCGGCCAGCGCGATGGCAAGATCGCGGGCGGAGAGCACGGAGCCGTCCGACATGAGCAGGTGCGACGTACCCGCAGCGGTGAGTCCGTGTCCGCTGAGATAGATGACGGACAGGTCGCGGTCGTTGGCGGCGCGGAAGGTCTCGCGGATGGCTTTCAAGGCGTCATCGCGGGAGACGTCGTAAGCGCGGGTCACCGACATGCCCTCGCCGTCGAAGGAGGCGGTGCCGAAGAGCTCCGCCAGACATTCGGCGGAATAGACCGAGCCCGTGCGGGTGGTCTCGACGGTGGCGGGATAGGTCTCGTTGCAGAGGATGAGGGCGCGATAGCGGGGCGGCGCCTCCGTTACATTGATGAAGACGACCGCGGTCTTGCCGCCGTCCTCGGAGATGGCGGCCACGCGGGCATGTCCCACGCCCACGGCGGTCATGACGCCCGACGCGTCGATGGTGACGACGTCGTCATCCTCGGAGGCGTAGGCGATGCCGGGCACGGAGGCGTTCTCGGGGATGACGGAGGCGGGCAGCACCAGCGTCTCGCCCGTGATGAGGTTCAGCTCGGAAACGGGCAGGTCGATGCCCGTGACGGGGACATTGGTGACGGTGACGGTGCAGCTGACCTGAAGTCCGCCCGCGGTGCAGGCGGTGACGGTCGCCACACCCGGACTGCGGGTGGTGACCACGCCGTTGCCGTCCACGGTGGCGACAGTGTTGTCGGAGGAGAGCCAGACAGCGGCGCGGCAGGCATTTTCGGGTTGGATGGTCAGGGACAGCGCCAGACTGCGCCGACCGTCCACGGTGAGCCTGCTTCGCGGAAGACCGATACCGCTGGGGCGGACAGCCACGTCGTCCGCGGCGTAATTCAGGCGATAGCGCCCCACATTGCCGTCGGGCGCGGACACGCGGAGATACCGCACGCCCGAAGTTTCAACGGTCTCGGCATAGAAGAAGCCGCCGTCGCGGGTGATGACAGATGCGATGTAGTGTCCTTCGCCGTCGAAAACGTCGCCCGCCAGCGGGATGCCGTCATCGGATGCGGCGGAAAGGAGCAGGGTGCCCGCAGGGGCGTCCATGGCGAACCAGTGGACATCGCCGCCTCGAACCAGCGACTTGGCGTAGCCGTCGTGACCGAGGGTCAGAGGATCGGTGAAAGAGCGGCTTCGGGCCTGTCTTGCCATCTCGATGTACCCGCTGCCCGTGACGGACAGCTTCAGGGTGACGGCTTTGCCCGCGGTCAGTCGGGCGGAAGCGATACCGTCGCCCTCCGACAGGGCTTCGTCGTCCTGAAAGATATCGATATGGCAGGCGGCGCCTTCATCGGGGAAGAAGACGGCCTCGTACACGCCGTTGACGGGGGGCGTGTAGGTCAGTTCCGCGTCGGCCGTTACCCGCAGCAAAACACCGCCCGTGAGATCGGCGTCTTCCGCAAAACAGCGGCACACCGACAACAGGGCGATCAACAGGATCGCTACGAATAAACGACGCATCTCTTCTTCCAAACCTTATACATTAATCCAATGCTATTCTACCACTATGGGAAACGACTGTAAAGCAATATGGGGCGGATTTATGCCGCAAATGGGGCAAAGGCGTGAAGAATGGTGCCCTTCGTTGCCAAATACAGACGGATTCGGTATAATAATGTCTACTAACTAAAAGGGAGGGGATCGCCGTGAACAACGCGGTATTCAGCGCCATATCCACCACCGCGCGCCATGTTTTCTGGGTACTGATGCTTCTGATCGTGCTGCGGGCGATCCGCATCACCTTGGTGGATGCCCGCCGCGCAACACAGCTCCGCGTCCTGTCGCCCATGACGGGACTTTCCGGCGAGCTGGTGGTCATGGAGGGCGATCGCCGCATGCCCGTGGGCACCCGATTCACCGTGATCCGCGAGGGACTGATCGGCGCTTCCCGCTATGCCGATATCCGCCTGCGCCATCCCGCCGTCAGCCGCCGCCACGCCGTCTTTCATCTGACGGAACGGGGACTGGAGGTCAGTATGCAGGGCAAGGCGGTCATCAATACCGACGGTCGCCGCCATGTCCATGAAGCGGTGATCAAGGACGGCGGCACCATCGCCATCGGACCCATCCGCATGATGCTCATCCTCACCGAGGCCACCGCCATGCAGCAGCTGTCCCGCATGCGGACCGACGAGCCCGATCCGCTCTTCGATGTCCTGACCGCGGTGGGCGAGGATCGCCGCAGACGGGATGTATTCCACAGAGAACAGATACGCCATGAACCCCTTGAGTGGGACGTCCCCACCAATCTCTTCGGGGACGATGATGAATAAACACCTATGAACAGAAAGATTCAGCGCATGCGGCAGGCACTGCGCCGCTCCAACACGCGGCTGCTGCTCACCGCCGTCATGCTCTTCCAATTCACGTCCATGCTGCTCACCGCCTTCCGCGGGAGCGGCATCAGCCTCCAATGCGTCGCGCTGGCCTTTGCGCTGCCCGCGGTGACCTTTGTGACGGTGACCGGACTTTCAAAGATCTGGCCCATTGACCGCGCCATCCTCATTCTGGTGCTGCTGCTCCTGTCGGTGGGCATCATTACCCTTTCCGCCATCACAAAGTCCGAGATCACGCCCCGCACCCAGGCGGTCTACAGTCTGGGCGGACTGGGCGCCATGACCTTCGGCATCTGGTTCGTGCAGAACTGGCGAGGCTGGAAAAAGTGGCAGTGGTGGCTGGCGGGACTCTGCGTGCTGGCGCTGTTTGCCCCGTGGGTCATCGGTCGCTGGCACTACGGCGCCCGCAACTGGATCCAGCTGGGCGGCATCTCCGTGCAGCCCTCCGAGTTCATGAAGCCCGTGATGATCGCCGTGCTGGCGGCGGGCTTCTCCAATCGACCGAGATTTCTGAAGACCTTACCCACCATCGCCTTCGCGGCGGTGTGCTGCGGCATCCTTCTTTCCCAGCGCGACCTTGGCGCCGTGCTGCTGTACTTCCTGACCACCGTGTTCATGTTCTACGCCGCCACTTCCAACGGCGCGCTGACCATTGCGGGTCTGGGCATGGGCTGTGTGGCGGCGGTGCTGGCTTATCGCGCCCTGCCCTACGTTCAGGACCGAATCGCCATCTGGATCAATCCCTGGACAGATCCTCAGGACAGGGGCTACCAGCTGGTGCAGTCCCTTATCGCCATCGGCTCGGGCGGCATGTTCGGCATGGGTCTGGGACTGGGCAGCCCGAGGAACGTGCCCCTCTATCACTCCGACTTTATCTTTGCCTCCGTCGCCGAGGAGTTCGGCCTGATCTTCGCCGTCTGCCTGCTGGCGGTGTATGTGCTGATCATCCTCCGAGGGCTCATCGTCGCCATGAACGCCCGCACCAGCTTCCACAGCCTTGCCGCCTTCGGCATCGTGGTGCTGCTGGGTCTGCAGACCATGCTCATTGTCGGCGGCAACACAAAGCTGCTGCCGCTGACGGGCGTCACTATGCCGCTGGTGTCCTACGGCGGCTCTTCCATGGTCAGTACCCTGTTCTCCATGGGCATCCTGCTGGGTATCTCTGCCGGGAACGCCCGTGACGAGGCGCGGGACATCGATATCCTCGAGACGCGGGAGGATATGCTATGAAAGAACTTCGGCGCAATATGCGCATCGTGGGCACCCTCGTGGTGGTCGCCTTTCTGGTGCTGTCGGGCTTCTTTGCCCTGACGGTCTTCGAGCAGGGCTCCATCTGGGCGTCCAACAGCCACAACACAAGGCTCTCCGTCTCCAAGGTCCAGCGCGGCGACATCACCGACCGCGACGGCGTCGTCATGGCGACCACCGTGGACGGACAGCGCGTCTACGCTTCCGATACCGCCACAAGACGAGCGCTGGCGGTGACCTTGGGCGACACGTCGGGTATGTCCGGCACGGGCATCGAAGGCGTGTATTCCTCTCATCTGCTTGACTTGTCCGATTCCTTTGCGGGCAGGATCAAGTCTCTGGTCAGCGGCGCGCCCCGCGTGGGCTCCTCCGTGCAGCTCACCGTGGACAGCGAGCTGACGGCGGCCATCGCCTCCCGATTCCCCGCGGGCTATCGCGGCGCGGTGGTGGTCATGAACTACAAGACGGGGGAGATCCTCGCCTTCGTCTCCAAGCCCGACTACGATCCCTACGACGCGGGCACCGATCGGGTGGAGGATACCGCCTACCTGAACCGCTGTCTTCAGGGACGCTACACCCCCGGCTCCGTCTTCAAGATCGTCACCCTCGCCTCCGCGCTGCAGAACGATCCCGGGGTGGTGGGGCAGACTTTCCTCTGCTCGGGCAGCTGGAATTACGAGAACGGCAGCATCGTCTGCGCGGGTCAGAACAGCCACGGCAACATCGACCTGCAGACCGCCTTCGCGAGAAGCTGCAACGTTACCTTCGGCAAGCTCGCCTATCAGCTGGGCTTCTCCCGCCTCCGCGCCACCGCCGAGCAGCTGGGCTTCAACGAGAACCTGAAGTTTGACGATTTTGCCGTCTACAACTCCGCTTTCCCCACCGTACAGAACAACACCTCCGAACTGGTCTGGGCGGGCATCGGTCAGGGCACCGTTCTGGTGACCCCCATGCACATGGCGCTCATCACATCCGCCGTCGCCAACAACGGCGTGATGATGGAGCCGCTGCTGGTCCGCCGCATCGAAGGTACGTCTGGCAATGTGGTCCGTCAGGGCATCAGCCGCGAGAACCGTCGGCTGTTCTCCGAGCCCGTGGCGCAGACCATCGCCGCTTACATGTACGGCGCGGTGCAGAACGGTACCGCCACCCGCGCCAAGATCGACGGCTACACCGTCTGCGGCAAGACGGGTTCCGCCGAGACCTCCAACGACAAGAACGTCGAGACCAACGCCTGGTTCACGGGCTTCATCTACGATGAGGCGCATCCGTATGCCGCGGCGGCGGTGGTCGAGCAGGGCGGCGCGGGCTCCCGAACCGCCACCGAGCTCTCCGCCTTCGCGCTGCAGGCTGCCCTCTACTTTGTGGGATAACCGAAAACGCCCGTCGCACAGGACTTTTGTTCTGCGGCGGGCGTTGTATATTCGGTATGTATAATGAATATATATACATTTAACGCCATTGTCACCATATTAAGCCCTAACTTGCTTGCAGGTTTAAAAAAACGGGTGTATAATTCCCTCATTCTTTTATAGGAGGATGTTTTTCATGAAAAAGCTTCTTGCAATGATCATGGTTCTTGCTCTGGCAATGACTGCCGCCGCAGTCGCCGAGACCCTGAAGATGGGCTGCTCCGCAGACTTCCCCCCCTACGAGTACTATGACGACGAGACCGGCGACGTCACCGGCCTGGACGTTGAGATCGCCGACGCGGTCTGCAAGCTCCTGGGTTACGACGGCGTTGAAGTCGTTGACATGGCTTTCGATTCCGTTATCACCGCTGTTACCTCCGGCAAGGTCGACTTCGGTATGTCCGGTATGACCGTCACCGAAGACCGCAAGCTGAGCGTTGACTTCACCGTTCCCTATCAGACCGCCGTTCAGGCTGTCCTGATCCTGAAGGAAGGCTCTTCCCTGACCTCCGCCGACGATCTGTTCGCAGAGGGCGCTTCCCACAAGGTCGGCGTTCAGAACGGCACCACCGGCGACCTGTACGCCACCGACGATCTGGAGACCCCCGGCCTCGCCACCATGGAGCGCTACACCAAGTACTCTGACGGCGTTGTGGCTCTGATGAACGGCAAGATCGACTGCATGATCCTTGACGACCAGGTCGCTTATGCCTTCGCCGCCGAGAACGAGCAGCTGGCCGTTCTGGATACCGACTACTGGACCGAAGAGTATGCTTGCTGCTTCCCCCTCGGCTCTGAGCTCGGCGCCCAGTTCAGCGATGCTCTGCAGACTCTGATTGACGACGGCACCGTTGCCGCCATCATCGAGAAGTACATTCCCGCTGAAGAAGCAGCCTAATTAAAGCCGCAACGCTCGTACACGGCACAGCAAAACTGTGCCGTGTACGTTATTGTTTGTGTGTGCTCGTCTGCCGACGGGATCGACGGTCCGCGGACGAGGGCACACGAAATGCTACTACATGATAAGGAGAATGGAATCATGCAAGAATGGTTCGCGTCCTTCGCTGCCGACTTTGAGAACAATTTCATCAAAGCGAATCGATGGAAGTTTCTGCTGGACGGTCTGGGCAACACCCTGATAATCACCCTGCTCGCCGGTGTCATCGGCGTTATTATCGGTGTCATCATCGCCACCGTCCGCTCCACCTATGACAAGACCGCCGATGGCGCCCGCAAGACCGCGGGTCGTCGCCTGTTCGCCATCGCCGACGGTTTCTGCCGCTTCTATCTGACCATCTTCCGCGGCACCCCCGTGGTCGTCCAGCTGATGTTCATCTACTTCGTTGTCTTCGCCTGGTCCGACAACGGCGTCATGGTCGCATCGCTGGCCTTCGGTCTGAACTCCGGCGCCTACGTCGCCGAGATCATCCGCGGCGGCATCATGTCCATCGACAACGGTCAGTTCGAAGCGGGCCGCAGCCTCGGTTTCAACTACCTGCAGACCATGTGCTACGTCGTGGTGCCTCAGGTCATCAAGAACGTACTGCCCGCGCTGGCCAATGAGTTCATCGCCCTGCTGAAGGAGACCTCCGTCGCCGGTTACGTGGCGGTCCAGGATCTGACCAAGGGCGGCGACATCATCCGCTCCCGTACCTACTCCCCGTTCCTGCCTCTGGTAGCGGTGGCCTTGATCTATCTGGTATTGGTCATCTTCTTCACCAAGCTGGTCGGTATCCTTGAGAGGAGGCTGAGAGAAAGTGACCACTGAGACCCTCATTCAGGTCCGAGACCTGCAGAAGCATTTTAAGGGCAAGAACACCATCAAGGCGCTGGACGGCGTTTCCACCGACATCCATAAGGGTGAGGTCGTGGTCGTCATCGGTCCTTCCGGCTCCGGTAAGTCCACCTTCCTCCGCTGCCTGAACCTGCTGGAGATGCCCACCGGCGGCACCATCACGCTGGAAGGCGTGGATATCACCGATCCCAACGTCAACATCAATCTCCATCGCCGCAAGATGGGCATGGTGTTCCAGCATTTCAACCTCTTCCCCAACATGACCGTCCTCGGCAACATGACCATCGCGCCTATCAAGCTCCTGAAGAAGAGCAGAGAGGAAGCGGAGAATAAGGCCATGGAGCTGCTGGAGCGCGTCGGTCTCGCGGATCGCGCCAACGCCTATCCCAGCCAGCTGTCCGGCGGTCAGAAGCAGCGCGTGGCCATCGTCCGCGCCCTGTGCATGGAGCCCGACGTTATGCTCTTTGACGAGCCCACCTCCGCACTCGACCCCGAGATGGTCGGCGAAGTTCTGGACGTCATGAAGGAGCTGGCCCATGAAGGTATGACCATGGTGGTCGTCACCCATGAGATGGGCTTTGCCCGCGAGGTGGGTGACCGTGTGATCTTCATGGACGGCGGCGTCATCATCGAGGAAGGCAAGCCCGAAGAGATCTTCACTGCTCCGAAGAATCCCCGCCTGCAGGACTTCCTCGCCAAAATTCTGTAAGAAATGCAGTGTCCCGATCGCATAGACGGTCGGGACACTTTGGTAATAAGTATGGTTCACGGTTTTCTCATTCCCGTTCGGGATGATTTCGAGATGCTGAAGAAGCTCCTCACCGCATTGGACGATGAGCGCCATCGCATCTACGTTCACATCGACGCCAACGTCAAGCATCCGCCGCTGAAAGCGCTGGAGGATTGCGTTCATCAGGGCGTATTGAACATCTTTTCTTCTTATCATATCTATCCCGGCGGAGCCAACAACACCATGGCGACCATGAAGCTGCTGGAGAAGGCGGTGGCGGACGGCTGCGATTTCTGCCATCGCGTGGCTACGGACCGACTGCCCGCCATGGACAACGACGCCATCCGCGAGTATTTCCGCAGTTGCGGCGACAAAGCCTTCTTCACCCTTCGCGAGGTCACGCCCGAGATCGTCGACCGCGTGCGGTATTATCACCTGCCCGCCCGCATGCGGGACAGCCTGCTCAGCCGCGCCTTTATCGGAGCGCAGCGGATACTGAAGGTGGACCGCATGAAGCGCTTCCCCGAAAAGAAGCTGTATCGCGCGGGTACCGAGTTCTCCCTTTCCTGGCAGTCTGCGCGGGAAGTGCTCAACAACGGACATTTCATCCTCGACTGTTTCCGCCACGCGGATCACAGCGACGAGCTCTTCGTGCCCACCGTCCTCATGAATTCGTCCCTCGCGGATCGACGCACCGACTTTTGTCTCTGACGGTTTCCGCTGGACAAACGGTTGAGATTGTGTTACAATGGCAACATTGAAAGGAAGGTGTATTCCATGGCATTCTGTTCCAATTGCGGAGCGATCCTCAATGTCGGCGATCGTTTCTGTTCCAATTGCGGCGCCCAGACGGGCATGGTCGCGGGCACTTCGGTGACCGGCGGTCTGACCGGCGGCAACTATCGCGTGGCGTTGATCAGCTGCGGTACCTGCCGTACCTCCTATGCGGATGACCTGCTCGAGGATATCCTCGGCTACACCAATGCCGATGCAAAGGCGCTGGTCGCATCCGTTCCCGTCATCATCGCCCAGAATCTGTCCGCAGATCAGGCGATCTGCATCTCCCGCGCCCTCACCGAGTACGGCATGCAGGTCACGATTCTGGACGCAAGAGGCAATGCCGTTGTGGATAACTCCTATTCCACCAGCGTATTCGACGCCACCGGCAACTACGTTTCCAACGTTGCCACCACCTTGGCGCTGCTGAGCGTGACCAACCGCGTGGCACGCGCGACCCGTTGGATGGACTATCGTCCCGGCCTGAGCCTGTTCGGTCTGCCCCTCCTCCGCCGTCCCGCACCGCCCGTCCATCGCCGTCGTCCCATGATGTGCCATCATCATCCGGCACCGGCACCCATGCATCACCATCATCCGGCACCCCCGCCGCCGCCTGTCCATCATCATCCCGCACCCGCACCGGCACCCGCGCCCCGTCTCGGCGGCGCTCGCGGACCCGCTGCTCCCGCTCCCTCCCGTGGACCTGCCGCACCCGCACCTTCCCGCGGACCTGCCGCACCCTCCCGCGGACCGATGGGCGGCGGCTTCGGCGGCGCATCCCGCGGACCCGGCGGTCCCGGCGGCAAAGGCCCCGGCGGACGCGGTCCCGGACGCTGATATTTTCGAATTCCTGCCTTTCGATCTCGGGAGGCAGGTATTTCTATGTTCGGAAGGTGTAAATATGACCATTGAAGAAATCCGAGCCATCAAAGCCATCGATATCCACAGCCATTTCGGCGACATTCACGGCGAGATGTACCGCGACACCGTGGAGGCGGGCAGCGAGGACTACCTCCTCCGCACCATGGCGCTTGCGAACATCGAGATCTCCGTCAACTCCGACCGCTACTGCATCATGCCCGCGGGCACGGGCTATTCCTTTGAGGGCAACCGCCGCTGCCTCGCCGCTCTCGAGCGGATGCCGGGCGTGGGCATGTGGGTGACGGTGGACCCGCAGGAGCCCGAGACCTTTGCCCAGGCCAAGGACTTCTACAGCCATCCCAAGGTCATCGGCGTGAAGCTCCATCCTCAGCAGCACGGCTATCTGCTGGAGGAGGAGGGGGAGAAGCTCTTCGCCTTTGCCGCGTCCATCGGCGCGCCCATCATGGGACACAGCGGCGAGGATCTCTGCCTGCCCGAAGTTTATGTCAAGTTCGCCGACCGCTATCCCGAGACCACCGTGGTCGCCGCCCATCTGGGCTGCGGCTATGACGGACGCTTCGATCACCAGATCTGCGCCATCGAGATGAACCGCGCGGGCAATCTGTACACCGACACCTCCAGTGCCCAGAGCCTCGCTTCCAACATCATCGAGTACGCCGTGAAGCGCATGGGCTACGACCGCCTGCTCTTCGGTACGGACTCCAGCAATTACTTCAGTCCCTCTCAGCGCATCCGCATCGATATGGCGGACATCCCGTGGGAAGCCAAGGCGGCGATCCTCCGCGGCAACGCCGAGCGCCTCTTCCCGAAGCTGCAAAATCTGCGCAACTTTTCCAAAGATTAAACCAATATCAAAACATCATAAATTGACGCGGAAAAGACCATAGCGTATAATCATTAGTTAGGAACTAAACCACCCAACGCCAAATACCAATTCGGAGGTATCATCATGCCGAAACGCACCGACATTCACAAAGTATTGATTATTGGCTCCGGCCCGATCATCATCGGTCAGGCCTGTGAATTCGACTATTCCGGTACTCAGGCCTGTAAGGCACTGCGCAAGCTGGGATACGAGATCGTGCTGGTCAATTCCAATCCCGCCACCATCATGACCGACCCCGAGATGGCAGATGTTACCTATATCGAGCCCCTGAACGTCAATCGTCTTGAGGCCATCATCGCCAAGGAGCGTCCCGACGCCCTGCTGCCCAACCTGGGCGGTCAGTCCGGTCTGAACCTCTGCGCGGAGCTGGCCAAGGAAGGCATCCTTGACAAGTACAACGTCAAGGTCATCGGTGTTCAGGTGGACGCCATCGAGCGCGGCGAAGACCGCATCGAGTTCAAGAACACCATGAACAGCCTCGGCATCGAGATGGCCCGCAGCGAAGTTGCTTACACCGTTGAGCAGGGTCTCGAGATCGCCGACCGCATGGGCTACCCCGTCGTTCTCCGTCCCGCTTACACCATGGGCGGCGCCGGCGGCGGTCTGGTCTATAATAAGGAAGAGCTGAAGACGGTCATCGCCCGCGGTCTGCAGGCATCCCTCGTCGGTCAGGTCCTGGTCGAAGAATCCGTCCTCGGCTGGGAAGAGCTGGAACTGGAAGTCGTTCGCGACGCCACCGGCAAGATGATCACCGTCTGCTTCATCGAGAACATCGATCCCATGGGCGTTCACACCGGCGACTCCTTCTGCGCCGCCCCCATGCTGACCATCTCCAAGGAAGTTCAGGCCCGTCTGCAGGAGCAGGCTTACCGCATCGTTGATTCCGTCAAGGTCATCGGCGGCACCAACGTTCAGTTCGCCCACGATCCCGTGTCCGACCGTATCGTCGTCATCGAGCTCAACCCCCGCACCTCTCGTTCCTCCGCACTGGCATCCAAGGCAACCGGTTTCCCCATCGCACTGGTCTCCGCCATGCTGGCTTCCGGTCTGACCCTGAGCGACATCCCCTGCGGCAAGTACGGCACCCTGGATAAGTACGTTCCCGACGGCGATTACGTCGTCATCAAGTTCGCCCGCTGGGCATTCGAGAAGTTCAAGGGCGTCGAGGACAAGCTGGGCACCCAGATGCGCGCCGTCGGCGAGGTCATGTCCATCGGCAAGACCTACAAAGAGGCTTTCCAGAAGGCCATCCGCAGCCTGGAGACCGGCCGCTACGGTCTGGGCTGGGTCAAGAACTATCACGACAAGTCCGCCGAAGAGCTCACCAAGCTGCTGGGCACCGCTTCCTCCGACCGTCACTTCATCATGTATGAAGCCCTTCGCAAGGGTGTCGACGTTGAAGAGATCTTCAAGCGTACCCGCGTAAAGCGCTACTTCATCGAGCAGATGAAGGAACTGGTGGAAGAAGAAGAGGCCATGCTGCAGCACAAGGGCGCCGTCCCCGCCGACGATGTCCTCACCTCTGCCAAGAAGAACGGCTTCTCCGATAAGTATCTGAGCCGCATCCTCGAGGTGCCGGAAGCGGATATCCGCGCCCGCCGCACCGAGCTGGGTGTCGTTGAGGCATGGGAAGGCGTGCACGTCTCCGGTACTCAGGACAGCGCCTACTACTACTCCACCTACAACGCCCCCAACAAGAACCCCGTCAACACCGATCGTCCCAAGGTCATGATCCTGGGCGGCGGCCCCAACCGTATCGGTCAGGGTATCGAGTTTGACTATTGCTGCGTCCATGCCGCCATGGCACTGAAGAAGCTGGGCTTCGAGACCATCATCGTCAACTGCAACCCCGAGACCGTTT
>JAKSPZ010000070.1 GCA_024404395.1 Clostridia bacterium
CATGGCAGCGGAGAATGAGCTCCTCTTCCATGTCGGGTGCGATCTCTTCAATGGTAATCTTCATGCTGTCACCTCCGATAGCATAGTATAGCAGTGTCCGTCCCATAGTCAACAGGGGAGCGGGTAAGTGGCGCGTTTGCGGGGGCAAGATGCCAAAAAGCGTTCGCGAGGCAACTCGCGAACGCAGGAAGAATGTCGATTATTTATTCAGCAGGTACAGCCCGACCAGGCAGACGGCGGCGCCGATCAGCTTGGTGGGTGTGATGGCTTCGTGGTAGGCAAGGTATCCCACAAAGATCAGCACGATGGCAAGCAGGGCGCTGGCGATGAGCTGCCCGACGCTGATGTTCCAACCTACTTTGTACATCATGATGAAACCCGCTTCCAGTCCGATGATGGCAAGTCCCAATGCAAAGCTGGCCCAGTTCAACTGCCGATATTCGGCAAGGAGGTTGCCGTTGCGCTGGGAGACAAAGAAGAATGCCAGCGACAGCATTGCGGCGATCAGATAAGTGACGGTCAGGGAAGCGAAGGTGTTGAGACCTTCGGGAACGGACTTGGCGCAGATGTGATAGAGTGTATTGGAGATGACGACGATGAGGATGGGGAGATAGCGGTTCATGGATGTGCCTCCGTGTTGTTCGTACAGAGGCAAGTATAATGACAACCGCCTGCGTTGTCAACGATGCGCGCGTTGAGAATGTGTTCGTCCCTCGTTTTTGCGTGCTTGATTCTTCATATTCAAGATGATACAATAAAATTGGAGTGTGATATTATGGAGCGGTATGAAGAAATCGAGCGCGCGCTGATCAAGGATTACCGAAAGAAGATCTGGCGCCCTTTTCTGTCGGCGTTGAAGGATTACGACCTCGTCAAGGACGGGGATCGTATCGCCGTGTGCATTTCGGGCGGCAAGGACTCCATGCTGCTGGCGAAGTGCATGCAGGAACTGAAGCGGCACAGCCCCACGGATTTTGAACTGACCTTTCTGGTCATGGACCCGGGCTATACCGACCGCAATCTGCAGCGCATCAAGGACAACGCCGCACTCCTGAACATTCCCATTGAGATCTTTACCACCGATATCTTTTCGGCAGTGGTGGAGATGGGTGGCTCGCCCTGCTACATGTGCGCGAAGATGCGCCGCGGCTACCTCTACCGCGAAGCGCAGCGCAGAGGCTGCAACAAGATCGCATTGGGTCACCACTATGATGACGTCATCGAGACCACCCTCATGAGCCTGATCTACGGCGGACAGATCCAGTCCATGCCGCCGAAACTCCACAGCGACAATGTGCCCGGGATGGAGCTCATCCGCCCGCTGTACAAGGTCCGCGAGGAGCAGATCATCCGCTGGCGGGACGACAACGAGCTGGAGTTCCTCCAGTGCGCCTGCAAGTTTACCGAGGAGCGCTACATCCGCGATGACGGACGCAGCAACTCCAAGCGCCTCGAGATGAAGGGACTGGTGAAGTATCTGACCATGCTTAATCCCACGGCTGATCGATGCATCTTCAGAGCGACCCATAATGTGAGCCTTGATACCATGGTGCGCTGGAAGCATCACGGTGTCGAACATACTTTCTTGGAAGAATATGACGACGGAGCTTATCGGAGCGACGAATGAGAGATTTATCGGAAACAAAACTGCACGAGAGAATTGAACAGAGCAAGGGCAAAGGCAAGCGCGGTGTGCTGAAATTCCTGTTTGGTCGAAGCACGCTGGTCGCCGTGTCGGTGGTCGGTCAGGCGATCCTGTTCATCGCCTTTCTGGCGCGCTGGCAGTATTCCCTTGCGGCTTACGGGATCAGCTATGCCGTCGCGGCGTTCATGGGCTTTTTCCTCATAAACCGCCCCATGTCCGGCGCAGGTCGGGCAACGTGGCTGACCATCATGCTGCTGTCGCCCATCGTGGGCACCGTGCTGTTCCTCTACATAGAAAACGATGCTGGACATCGAATGGTACAGAAGCGGCTGGCGGATATCCACAAGTCCACCAAGCGTTTCTTCCCCGACAAGAGCGATGTATTCAAAGCATTGCCCGAATCGGATGTGGGCCTGAAGGGGCTTGCATCCTACATGAAGCAGCAGGGCAATTTCCCGCTCTATGAAAACGGCGGCGTGCGCTATCTGCCCTCGGGCGAAGCGAAGTTCAAGGCGTTGCTGGAGACTCTGGAGACTGCGGAGAAGTTCATCTTCCTGGAGTACTTCATCATCGGCGAAGGGGTCATGTGGGACACCATCCTCGAGATCCTGAAGCGCAAGGTGAAGGCGGGCGTCGAGGTGCGCTTGCTGTACGACGGCACCTGCACTTACTTCCGCCTGCCACATGACTATCCCAAGACCATGGAATCCTACGGCATCCAGTGCCGCATGTTTGCCCCCATCCATCCCATCGTATCCACCTACTACAACAACCGCGACCATCGAAAGATCCTGGTAATCGACGGTAAGATCGCCTACACGGGCGGCATCAATCTTTCCGATGAGTACATCAACAAAAAGCAGATCCACGGACGCTGGAAAGACTGTGCCGTCGAGGTGCGGGGTGAAGCGGTGGACAGCTTCACGCTGATGTTCCTGCAGATGTGGTCGGTCGCGGGCACGCAGGAGAAGGACTACGGCAGGTACCTCATCGCCGAAAAGACAGGTAAGCGCCAAGGCGGCTACATCCTGCCCTACGGCGACGATCCTTTCTCCGACGAGCGCGTGGGCGAATCGGTGTATCTGGACATCCTCAATCGCGCGGAGCACTATGTGCACATCATGACGCCTTATCTCATCATCGGCGAGAGCATGGTGGAAGCGCTGAAGTTTGCCGCCAAGCGCGGCGTGGATGTGCGGATCATCCTGCCGCATGTGCCCGACAAGAAGTCCGCTTTTGCGCTGGCATACACCCACTACAAGGAGATGCTGACCGCGGGTGTGAAGCTCTACGAGTACACTCCCGGTTTCGTCCATTCCAAGGCATTTGTCAGTGACGATCGCAAGGCGGTGGTGGGCACGGTCAATCTGGACCACCGCAGCCTGAGCCTCCACTTCGAGTGCGCGGCTTATATGTACGATGTGCCAATCATCGGGGAGATCGAGCAGGATTTCAGAACCGCTCTGAAGGACTGCAGTCAGGTCACCCTTGACAGCATGAAGCACGAAAAGCTGTCCCGCAAGGTGCTGGGCTACCTTCTGAAGCCCCTCGCGCCCCTGATGTAAACCTCATGAACCGCTGTGTCTGACACGGCGGTTTTCTTTGTGTCAAATAACATAATTCGTGTTGATTTTTGACGGGCTTTCGGGTATGATAAACTAAGAATGATTTATCTGTGGAGGAATAACCGTGTCAACATTTGATCGCAGCAAGATCCGAAATTTCTGCATTATCGCCCATATCGATCACGGCAAATCGACGCTGGCGGACCGTATTCTGGAGCGCACGGGCGTCATGCAGATCCGCGAGATGACCGATCAGGTGCTGGACTCCATGGAACTGGAGCGCGAGCGCGGCATCACCATCAAGTCCAAAGCCGTCCGCATGCCTTACACCGCCAAGAATGGTGAGACCTATATCCTCAACCTGATCGACACGCCCGGTCACGTTGACTTTACCTATGAAGTCTCCCGCGCACTGGCTGCCTGCGAAGGCGCCGTGCTGGTGGTGGATGCCAGTCAGGGCATCGAGGCACAGACCCTCGCCAACGTCTACATGGCGCTGGAACACGATCTTGAGATCCGTCCCATCATCAACAAGATCGACCTGCCCAGCGCCGACATCGAAGGCGTCAAGCAGCAGATCGAGGACGAGATCGGTCTGGATACCGAGAACTGCCCGCTGGTCTCCGCCAAGCAGGGAATCGGCATCGATGACGTACTTGAAGACGTGGTCGCCAATGTCCCCGCGCCCGAGGACGATCCCGACGGCGCGCTGCAGGCGCTGATCTTCGACTCCTATTATGATAACTATCGCGGCGCCATCTCCTCTGTCCGACTGAAGAGCGGTCGGGTCAAGGTCGGCGACCGAATCCGCATGATGGCCAGCGGTCGCGAGTTCGACGTCACCGAGGTCGGCACCTATCTGCCCCTCGGCTATTCGCCAAAGCCCACGCTGGAGGCGGGCGAGGTCGGCTACATTGCCGCATCCATCAAGGATATCGCCGACATCAGCGTCGGTGACACCATCACTCTGGCCGCTGAGCCGGCAGACGAACCGCTGCCCGGCTACAAGCCCGTTTTGCCCATGGTCTACTGCGGCATCTATCCCGCCGACGGCGCCGATTACGAGAGCCTGAAGGACGCACTGGAAAAGCTGCGCCTCAACGACGCGGCACTGTCCTTTGAGCCCGAGACCTCTGTGGCCCTGGGCTACGGTTTCCGCAGCGGCTTCCTGGGTCTGCTCCACATGGAGATCATTCAGGAGCGACTGGAGCGCGAGTTCGATCTGGATCTGGTCACCACCGCGCCCAGCGTCGTCTACAAGGTCATCAAGACCGACGGCACCGAGCTGACCATCGATAACCCCACCAATCTGCCGCCCATTCAGGAGATCGACTGGATGGAGGAGCCTTTTGTCGATGCGCAGGTCATCACCCCGCAGGACTACGTGGGCGCCATCATGGAGCTCTGTCAGGACAAGCGCGGCACTTTCCGCGATATGAAGTATATCGACGGCGGACGTGTGCTGCTGAATTACGATCTTCCCCTCAATGAGGTCATCTACGATTTCTTCGACCAGTTGAAGAGCCGCACCCGCGGATACGCGTCCTTCGACTATGAGCTGAAGGGCTACGTCCGCAGCGATCTGGTCAAGCTGGATATGCTGCTCAACGGCGAACAGTGCGATGCGCTGTCCATCATCGTCCATCGCGATCGCGCCTATCCGAGAGGCCGCTCCATTGCCGAGAAGCTGAAGGACGCCATCCCGAGACAGATGTTCGAGATCCCGATCCAGGCAGCCATCGGCGGCAAGGTCATCGCCCGTGAGACCGTCAAGGCGCTGCGCAAGGACGTTCTCGCCAAGTGCTATGGCGGCGACATCTCCCGTAAGAAGAAACTGCTGGAAAAGCAGAAGGAAGGCAAAAAGCGCATGCGTCAGGTCGGCTCCGTTGCCGTGCCCAGCGAGGCGTTCATGGCCGTCCTGAAGATGGATTGATGGAACGCTGCGCGCTCTACATCCACATCCCTTTCTGCCGTTCCAAATGCCGCTATTGCGATTTCGCTTCCTATCCCCATCGGGAGAACTGTTGGGACAGTTACCTGACGGCGGTCCTGAAAGAAGCGGACGAGTGGCAGGCTCGAATGGCGGGAAAGACCGTCCCCACGGTGTTTTTCGGCGGCGGAACGCCGACCTTGCTTCCACCCGAGAAGATCGTATCATTGCTGGAAGGACTGCGTGCGCGGTTCGCAATCGCGGATGATGCGGAGATCACCATCGAAGGCAATCCCGGAACGGTGACCCTCGAAGGCTTGCGCCGACTGCGTGAGGCGGGCTTCAACCGCATCTCCTTCGGTGCGCAGGCGATGGAGGATCGGCTGCTGAAAGGCATCGGCCGCATCCATACCGTTTCGGAAACGGAGCAGGCGGTCGCCCTCGCCCGCGAAGCGGGGTTTGACAATCTTTCGCTCGATCTGATCTACGGTCTGCCGGGTCAGTCTTTGGACGACTGGCGATTGAGCCTTGAGCGGGCAACGGCGCTGTCCCCCGAACATATCTCGGCCTACAGCCTCATTGTTGAGGAAGGTACGCCGCTCTATGATGATGTGACGGCGGGGAAGGTCACGGTGCCCGATGACGATCAGGTCGTTGAGATGCAGCGACTGGGGAACCGACTGTTGGCGGATAAGGGCTATGCCCGATACGAGATCTCCAATTATGCCCGTACGGGGCGCGAATGCCGCCATAACCTGACTTACTGGCAGCGCGGCGATTATCTGGGACTCGGCGTGGCGGCACATTCGCTGTTTGAGAACGAGCGGTTCGAGGATCTACG
>JAKSPZ010000071.1 GCA_024404395.1 Clostridia bacterium
GCATAAGAAAACCCGCTCTCCTTTGAGAGCGGCTGTCGGTTTTCGATGGCGTAGAGGGCTTCGTCGATGGTGAAGCCGTCGGCGGCGAGGGCCTCGCAAAGGCGGGCATCGTCGTTGATGCCGCACACGCGATACTCCTCCGCGGCGCGCACGGCCTGCTCGTTCCAGTCGGCGCCGCAGCCGTCAACAGCGGCGGTGGCCATGGCGGTGGTGAAGCCGTCGTAGCAGAGCAGATCGATGAGACCTTCGCGGGAAAAAGCCATGACGGTCAGATAGCCCTTGGCCTGACCCGTGGCAACGGCGGTCCAGTCGGTGCAGTTGACGGCACCGTAGGCCGCTTCTTCGGCGGTGAAACCTTCGCCCGCCAGCTTGCTCAGCATGGCGCCGTAGGTATCGACACCCTCGGCGAGATAACCCGCCGCCGCCTGTTCGGCGTCCCAATAGCTGTCCGGTACCACGGAGGTGTCGGGCATCTCGGTGGCAAACGCGACAGACATCATGCAAATCAGGCACATCACAAGTGCCGTAAACATCCTGTTCATGCTGATAATTATAGCACTTACCCGATTTTTGTCAAGAAATTGTCATAAAATCAGGTTATGTTTCCGCAAATTTGCGGTAATATTACCGCTTCGCGCGGCTGAAGATCAGCCCGATGGCGGTGCGGAGGTCTTTGCGCAGGAGCAGGACGGTGACGAGCGCGAAGGCGGCCAGATAGGCGGCGCAGCCGGGGATGGTGGGCAGGCAGAAGGCGCAGAGGAGGTAGGCGGTCATCATGACGATGAGATAGGCGCCCTCGCGGAAGCCGAACCGCAGCTGCTTGAAATCGGGCACGCAGAGCACCAGCCAGAAGACCACGGCGGCAAGGGTGCCGACGGCGAAAGCTTCCTTGGTGTGCATCAAAAGCCACATGCCCGCGTTGAGCGCGAAGGCCGCGACGATGACGATGAGCAGGCGGCGGAAGTACCGTCCCTGACGCTTCTCCGCCTTGTACAGGTTCACATACACACCCTTGATGAGCACGTAGAGCATCTGGGTGGCGAAGAGCAGGATCGCCACGGGGATGGCGTCCACATAGTTGGGCACCAGCCACTCCACCACGAATCGGGCGGGGAAGATGGCGATGACCAGGAACGCACCCAGGATCATCACCATATTGTGAGCCTGATTGACCTTCTCCCTGTCGGTCTCGCGGCAGAAATAGTTGTACATGGTGATGCAGACGGGCTGCACCGCCACGTTGAGCAGACCTTCCACGCTGACGGCAAAGGCGTACATGGCGAAGGCAGTGTCGTCCATCAGTCCCTTGATGAACCAGCGGTCCATGCCGGTGAGGACGATGGAGGACAGGTTGCCCAGCATCAGCGGCAGACCCGAGCCGATGCTCTCGCGCATGGCGGTAAAGGAGAAGCGGGTGTAGGATCGGGCCAGCTTCAGGCGGCGGCGGATATAGATCTCGAGGATCACCCAGACCACCACGTAGGCGACGATCATCACGCCCACATAGGCCATGCCGTCCCCCCGCTTCAGACCGAACAGCAGCAGCATCTGCAGGATGAAGACGCTCGCGCCGGAGCCGCAGAGCGCCGCACCGTAGACGGAGAACTCGCCGCAGGCCTGATAGAGGAACTTGAAGAAGTCCGCCATGTTGACGGGCAGCACGGTGAGACCGAAGGCCACCACGATGGGATCATGGATCACAAAGCCGACCGTCACCACCGACAGGGTCACCGCCAGCTGGAAGAGGCGCGCGGTGGAGACGTGGAGGGCAAGGTTATCCCTGTCCAGGGTGTCCAGATCCTTGCCGCCGTACTTCAGATAGATGCCGTCCAGAAAGCCCAGATGGAGCACGCCCACATAGCCCGCGTAGAGCATGTAGGTCTTCAGCGCCGCATAAGCGGGGACGGGCAGAAACCTGGGCAGAAGGATGGTGTTCAGCAGGGAGAACACCATGTTGATCAGGTTCGCGGCCATGACCACGGTCATGCCGCGCTTCAGGGATTTAGCCATTTATTCCTCATCCTTGCCCACATTGGCGATCTCGTAGGGCGTGGTCTGATAGACGAAGTAGTTCAGCCAGTTGCTGTAGAGCAGGTTGGCATGGGCGCGCCAGGTGACCACGGGCTCCTGATGGGGATCGTCGAAGGGGAAATAGTTCTTGGGGGGCTGGATGGGCAGACCCGCGTTGACATCGCGCAGATACTCCTGCTTCAGGGTGTCCGCGTCGTACGCGGGATGACCCGTGATGAAGATCTGACGGCCGCCCTTGGTGAACATGACGAACACGCCCGCCTGGGGAGAGGACGCCAGGATGCGCAGATCGGGCACCGCCTCGATGTCGGCGCGGGTCACGGTGGTATGGCGGGAATGGGGAATGTAGAAGGAATCGTCGAAGCCGCGGAGCAGGATGGACTGCTTGTACTCCACGTTGTGGCGGAACACGCCGAAGAGCTTCTCGGGGAGCTGCTTCTTGGGCACGCCGTAGTGATAATACAGCGCCGCCTGCGCGCCCCAGCAGATGTGGAAGGTGGAGTGGACGTGGGTCTTGGTCCATTCCATGATGTCGCACAGCTCGTGCCAGTAGTCCACCTCTTCGAACGCCATCTGCTCCACGGGCGCGCCCGTGATGATGCAGCCGTCGAAGTAACGATCCTTCACCTCGTCGAAGGTCTTGTAGAAGGCGCTGAGGTGTTCCATCGGGGTGTTGGAGGGGATGTGGCTGGCGGGGGTGATCAGCTCGAGGTCGATCTGAAGGGGCGTGTTGCCCAGCAGGCGGGTGAACTGGATCTCCGTCTGGATCTTCTTGGGCATGAGGTTGACCAGAAGGATCTTCAGGGGGCGGATATCCTGCGTCATGGCGCGGGTCTCGGTCATGACGAAGATGTTCTCGCGGTCCATGGTCTCCACCGCGGGCAGATTATTCGGGATCTTGATCGGCATAATGGGGTCCTCCCTCAGAAAATATCAAAAGGCATATCGAGCTCGGCGCCGATATCGGTGCTCAGGGTGCGCTCGATCCACTGCCCGTCGCGGACGCGGCAGTTCAATGTGCGGCTGTCAACAGTCACCTGCCAGACGACGTCGCCGTCGTCGAGGGTCATGCCCTCGGGCAGATGGTCGGTATACGCTTCGCCGTATTCGGCGACGGTCTCCATCAGCGCCATGTAATCCGTCTCGGCTTGCTCCTGAAGCTCCGCAACGCCTTGGGCGACGGCGGCGGCACGGCGGCTCAGCGCCAGATCGTTCCGCGCGTCGGTGAGCATGAGCGCCGAGAGGGCGGTCAGGCAGAGGATGACCACGATGAGCATCAGCGACGGCGCGCCGGGTCCGATGCGGAAGGTGCGTTTCACGGCGCGATCCCTCCCTTCGGCAGGAAGCGGCTGCAGGGCAGCACGGCGACGACCGCGTCGTCCACCGTCACCGTCACGGCGGCGGTACGCAGGGTGCCCGCAATCGATTCGGTCTCATCGGTCGTGACGGTCAGGGTGTAGGCGTCCGTCGTCACGTCCTCAACAGCTTCGCCCGCCCAGACGCGGTCGGCAAGGTCCCGCCCCGCACGCATGGCGCGGTCGATGTTCCCCGCGCGGTCGGTGAGGGTCCGCGTGGCGGAAAAAGCGCCGAGCACCACGGAGGCGCAGAGGGCGAACAGCAGGGTGGCGATGAGGATCTCCATCAGGAGCGCCTTGGAAGAGCGGTAATTCTCCATCAGCCCACCTCCGTTCGGATGACCGCCGTGGCGGTCAGCGGTTCGCCGCTGCCCTTGAGGGTCACCGTCAGCATGCCGTTCTCAAGGGTCGGTTCAAAGCACTCCGCCGCGCAGAGCACTTCCCCCATCTCCGGGTCGAAGGGCAGGTCGGTGTACAGCTCCCGCAGGCAGCCGTCGTAGCAGTAGATATAGTTGATATAGACCTCGTTGTCGAATTCGTCCCGCACCTGCAGGGTGGGGATGCCCGACTCGTCCTTCACGGCGATGGCCCCTTCCCTGTCCCCCGCCGCCACGGTGTTCACCACGATGGCGTGGAGGATGCGGTCCTCATTGTGGACGTCGGTGAGGGTCAGCGAATTGCGGTACGCCCGCGCGCCGAAGAGCACCAGCACCATGGAGAACACGGCGAACAGTCCCAGCAGCAGGAAGACGAAGGCGCCCGACACGGTATGTTTGCGCTCGTTCACAGGCCGTCGGCTCCTCTCTCGGTCACCCGCACCTCGGGCAGGATGTTGCTGGCAAAGGCATCATAGAACACCACGTACCGCTCCGAATCGTACACCAGCCCGTAGTGCTCGGTGAGATAGGACAGTTCCGCGGGATAGGCGCCCTCCACGGCATAGCAGGTCATGAGGGCGGCGCGGACCGCGTCCTTCACCAGTTGGGTCTGGGCGGCATCGGAGCGCCTGTCCACGCCGTTGAGCACGGACAGCGCGATGACGACGATCATCAGGAAGACCGCCGCCGTCACCGTCAACCCCCGCCACAGCGAGGGCTTCTTTTTTGCGGATAGCATCGATTGCCCTCCTTATCAGACGATGGACGCGATGATCCCCGCCATGGGCAGCATGACGGACAGCAGGATGGCGCCGATGACGATGCTCAGCATGGCCACCAGCGTGGGTTCGATGACGGAGACCAGAGCGGAGATGTCCTCCTCCGCCTGCTCCTCGCAGATGGAGGCGACCTTCGCCATCACGGTGTCCTCGCGACCGGCGGTGATGCCCATGCGGATCATGCGGTCGTAGAGCTGATCGAAGAGTTCGGACTCGCTGAGGGCGGCGCCGAAGGAACCGCCGTCGCGGAGCTTGTCCGCCATGGTGCGGACCTTGCCCGCCGCCTCACCGTCGGTGAGGATGTTGGGGACCAGCGCCAGTGCCTCTTCCAGCGGGAAGCCGCCGCCGAGCATCATGGACAGGACGGAGGACACGCGGGCGGCGTTGATGCGGCGATTGATCTTTTTCATGGGCGGGAAGACGCGGTTCAGCAGATCCAGCACCTTGCCGCGGGCCTTGGTCTTCAGCAGGATGACGATGCCGAGGGCGCAGATGAGCAGCACGGCGACGATCACCAGCACCGCCCAGCCGATGGCGGAGCCCGCGTTCATCATGGTAACGCCCGCGCCGTCCACGCCCAGACCCATGCCCGTCAGCACGCGGCGGAACAGGGGCAGGACCTTCAGGATGAGGATGAGGACGATGCCCAGCATCATCACGCCCAGCACCAGCGGATAGGTGACCGCGGACGCCACGGCGCGGCGGATGCGACCCTCGCGCTCGTAGTAGGCAGCCAGTCCGTTCATGGCCTCCTCAAGGCGACCCGTCCGCTCGCCGATCTCGCACATCTCCGCCAGATAGGACGGCCAGCGGTCGTCTCTGCGGAGGGCGGCGGCAAGGGAGCCCGTCTCGGTGACGGCGTCGGACAGGGTCTTGTACATCTCGGCGCGTTCGGTGTCGGCGTAGGTCTCGGCCAGCGCTTCCATGCCGTTGTACAGCGCCATGCCCGCATTCAGCATGAGGGCGACCTGCGTGCAGAAGGTGGACAGTTCGTTGGCGGGAACCGTGTTCTTGTTGCGCTTTTGCATGTGAAACGCTCCTTATCAGTAGTATCGTTCGACGGTGTATTCGGCTTCTCTGCCGCCCGTAACGGCGGCGGTGGGATCGTAGAGCACCCACTCCCCGTCGGTGAGGATCATGTTCCAGGCGTGATAGTTGTTGTCGGCGTATCCGATGACGAAGACCGTGGGGATGCCCTGCAGACGGAGGAGAGCGGCGGTGAGCGCCGCCAGATCCTGACAGATGCCCATGCGCTTCTTCAGACAGCCGTCGATGTCGGGCAGGGTGTTGGCGGCGACGGTCACCGCCTTCACGTAGTCGTAGACGCGATTGCGGGCGATGTAGTCCTGCCCCGCGCCGATCTTCGCTTTATCGGT
>JAKSPZ010000072.1 GCA_024404395.1 Clostridia bacterium
TACGGCCTCGGCCGCGCCGACATGGAACAGGCGATCTACGATATCTGCAAGTAAATTGAAGAAATCAAGCGCGCTCCCGACAGGGAGTGCGCTTTGTAATGGGTGATCACGATGAAACAGATCCTGACCGCGGACGTCGCGGTGGTCGGCGGCGGCTTCGGCGGCATTGCCGCAGCGCTGTCGGCGGCGCGCAAGGGTGCAAAGACCGTCCTTGTTGAGAGAGAATATCTTCTGGGCGGACTGGCGACCCTCGGTCTTGTGACGATCTATCTGCCGCTGTGCGACGGTGAGGGGCGTCAGGTGTCTTTCGGTATTGCCGAGGAACTGTTCCGCCTGTCCATCGATCGCGGCGCGGAGGGCGAGTATCCCGATGCGTGGCTGGATGCGCCCGCGGACCTCGAGAAGCGCAAGACCCAGCGTTATCGCGTGCGGTTCAATCCCAACCTCTTTGCCATCCTCGCGGAGCAGCTGCTGCTGAAGGCGGGGGTAAAGATCCTGTACGGCGTGCAGATCGAGGATGTCGCCATGGCAGACGGTCGCATCGTTTCGGCGGAAGCACACAGCCGAACGGGCGGCATGACAATCGAGAGCAAGACTTGGATCGACGCCACGGGCGACGCTACCCTTGCGAATCTCGCAGGGGAGGAGACCCGACTGTTCGCTCAGGGCAACGTGCTGGCGGCATGGTATTATGACATCAAAGACGGCAGTGCGAAGCTCCATCAGCTGGGCGCCGCGGATATTCCCGATGAGTATCGCAAGGATAAGGAATCCAAGCCCCTCGTCGAACGTCGCTTCACGGGGCTGGATGCCGAGGAACTGTCGGAGATGGTCATCGCATCTCACAACTGCATCCTGAGCGATTGCGACAAGCGGGGCGTGACGCCCGTTGCCATCGCGTCCATTCCGCAGGTCAGAATGAGCCGCTGTCTGGTCGCCTCCCGCGTGTTGGACGACAAAGCGCCGCACACCTACGAACCCACCTCCGTGGGTATGATCTCCAACTGGCGCAAGCGCGGTCCCGTGTATGAGGTGCCCTTTGAGCTTTGCTATGGCAAGGTCGAAAATCTCTACGCTGCGGGGCGCTGCATCTCCGTGACGGACGCCATGTGGGACATCACCCGCGTCATCCCGCCCTGTGCGGTAACGGGTGAAGCCGTGGGCTGCGCCGCCGCCATGCAGGCGGAGACGGGGGCAAGACCGTCGGCGGAAGCGCTGCAGAAAGTCCTGACTGCCAACGGCGTGGTTCTCCACGAGTCCGATCTGGCATGATATATTTCAAAAGAAACGCCCGTCCGTGTTCGGACAGGCGTTTTATTGTTGACAATGTTCCGCATTTGGACTATGCTGAAAGCAGTGATAACGGAGGAAGATGCGCATGGCAAAGACAGTTGTTTCCATCGGCGTGGATCAGGGCGGAACGAAGCTGATGATCGGTGCGGTGACGTCCGACGGCAGCATCGTGGAAAAGACCACGTTCCCCACGGGCTTCAGAGAGCAGTATAAGACCGCGGATGCCATTTTCAAAGGGCTGGAGGCATTTCTGGCCGATAAGGATTGGGAGATCTGCGGCATCGGCATGGGCATCGTGGGCGAGATCGATACGGAGAAGGGCATCTGGAAGCAGATGTACGGACTGGATACCGATGCGCCCGTCGCCGTTTACGATGAGATCAGGCAGCGCTTCGGCGTGCCCTGCCGCATCGACAATGATGTGAAGACGGCGATGCTGGCGGTGCGGAAGTTCGAGATCGCGCCCGATTGCAACGACTTTGCCTATGTCAATGTGGGAACGGGCATCTCCGGCGCCTTTGTGGTGGACGGACACCTGCTCCGCGGCGACGGCAACAATGCCGGCGAGATCGGACAGTATCCCGTGAAGATGAAGGACGGCACGATCGACAACGTGGAGGATGTGGCGTCGGGCGGCGGCATGATGCGCCGCGTTCGCGCGCTGGCGGCGGATTATCCCAACGATCCCGCGACGGAAGTACGCCACACGGGCGAGCTCTATCGTCTGGCGGATGAGGGTTCACCCCTCGCCGTTGAGATCACGGAGACGGCGGCGGAGAGCATCGCCATGCTGCTGGTGAACGTAATGGCGACCTGCTCGCCGAAGCTGGTCATCGTGGGCGGCGGAACCATGCGGGACGGCTGGCTCTTCAAAAAGGTCATTTCCAAGATGCCGAAGACCGTGTACTGTGAGAACACGGAGATCAGGCTCAGCGGGCTCGATCTTTCCACCATCGGACTGATCGGCGCGGCGCTCAACGGCTTCGAAGCGGCGAAATAAACACAAACAGAGCGGGCGGATCCTTCTGTTTCTGTTCGTATTTGTTTGGAATGATCAGTAGTTGCTGTCCTTAGTCAGGTAGTCGATGGCGACTGCGAACAGAAGGACGAGACCCTTTGCAAGGTACTTTTCGAAAGAACCCATGGAAAGGATGGACATACCGTTCTCCAGAGAGGCCATGACCAGTGCGCCGATGATACAGCCGACGACGGTTCCCTTACCGCCTGCAGGGCTGGTACCGCCGATGATGGCCGCGGCGATGATATCGGTCTCGGCGCCCGTACCGGCGGCAATGGCTGCGGAGTTCAGGCGCGCGGTGTAGACGATACCGGAGGCTGCGGACATGAGGCCCATCAGGATGAAGACGATCCAGGTGGTGCGGCGGACGTTGACGCCCGACAGCTCTGCCGCTTCACGGTTGCCGCCGATGGCGTAGACATGACGACCGAAGGCGGTGTTCTTCGCGATCATGTTGATGGCGAAGATGATGACGGCCAGGATGATGACGGGGATCGGGAGACCGCGGTCCTTATTGCAGTTCCAGAAGAAGAAGCCGATGACGATGCTGATGATGGCCAGCTTCAGGATGAAGATGCCGGTGGATTCCACGTTGAACTCATAGCGCTTTTTCTTGTTGCGGGAGATGATCTGAGAGACCACATACGCAAGAATGCACAGTCCGCCGATGATGAGGGCGGTGAGATTGAACTTGGCATCGGGACCTGCGATGTTGGGCAGATAGCCCTGACCGATGGCCTTGAAGATGGCGTTGTTGGGCTGGATGGTCTCACTGTTGGTGACACCGATGATCAGTCCGCGGAAGACCCACTCGGAGGACAGGGTGACGATGAAGGCGGGGAGGTTGACCTTGGCGACCCAGAAGCCCTGCCAGACGCCGACGAGAGCACCGGCAAAAAGGGTGATGAGGAGGGCGAGCCAGACGTTCATGCCTGCGTGCTTCAGCAGGTAGGCGATGAGCGCGCCGCTGAAACCGATGACGGAGCCGACGGAAAGGTCGATGTGTCCGCAGACCATGATGAGGACCATGGTGCTGGACGCGATGCCGACGTAGGTCATCTGCAGGAACAGATTGGTGATGTTGCGCGGCATCAGGAAGATGTGGTCGGTGGTGAAATAGAAGATCGCCCAGATGATCAGAATGGCGATGATCATCGTGTATTGCTGGATATTTTTCTTGAGGGTTGATTTCAGCTGTTCCATAATGAGTTTCCTTTCCGGCGTTGTGGGCCTATCGGTTCATCGTACGGATTCCGGTGCAGTACTCCATGATCAGTTCCTGAGTTGCCTCGGAACGATCCACTTCGCCGGTGATGGAACCCTCGTGCATGATGTAGATTCGATCGCTCATGCCGAGGACTTCGGGAAGTTCGGAGGAGATCATAATGACGCTCATGCCTTCCTGGACCAGCTTGTTTACGATGTTGTAGATCTCGACTTTCGCGCCGACGTCGATGCCGCGGGTGGGTTCGTCCAGGATCATGATCGACGGATTGGTCATCAGCCACTTCGCCAGAACGACCTTCTGCATGTTGCCGCCGGAGAGGTTGTGGGTGATCTGCTCGATGCTCGGCGTCTTGACGCGCAGATCGCGGACGTATCCATCCACCTCTTTGATAAGTTCGTTGTCGTCGATCAGTCCCAGGCGGGAGAGGCGCTCAAGGACGGGCAGGCTGACGTTGAACTTGATGTCCTGCATCAGCACCAGACCGTAGCGCTTTCTGTCCTCGGAAACGTAGCAGATGCCGTGCTTGATGGCGTCGGCGGAGGACTGGATCTTGATCTTTTCGTTGTTGTAGTAGACCTCGCCGCGCACGTTGGAGCCGTAGGCGCCCATGAGGCTCATCATCAGCTCGGTTCGACCTGCGCCCATCAGACCGGCGATACCGACGATCTCGCCCTTGCGGACGTTAATGTTGATGTTGTGCAGGACTTCCTTCTCCTTGATCTGCGGGTGGTTGACGGACCAGTTCCGCATTTCAAAAACCACGTCGCCGGGGGTGTGATCCACGTGGGGGAACATCTGGGAGAGCTCGCGGCCGACCATGTAGGAGATCAGCTGATTCTTGGTGATCTCGGCGGCGGGCTTGGTGATGATGGTCTGACCGTCGCGCAGGACGGTGATGGTGTCGGCAATGCTGAACACTTCGTCCAGCTTATGGGATATATAAATACAGGAAACGCCGTTGGAACGCAGCTCGCGCAGCAGGTCCAGCAGTCGTTCGGATTCGTCGTCGGTAAGGGCTGCGGTGGGCTCGTCAAGGATCAGCAGGCTTGCGTTCTTGCTCAGCGCCTTGCAGATCTCCAGAAGCTGCAGCTGACCGACGCCCAGATTGATGATCTTCGTTTCGGGATTCAGGTCGAGGTGGACCCGTTTCAGATGCTCCGAAGTTCTGTGATAGGTCTCCGGCCAGTCGATCAGACCGAACTTGCCTTTGACTTCGGAACCGAGGAAAATGCTTTCCGCAATGCTCAGATTCTTGCAGAGCGCCAGCTCCTGATAGATGATGGCAATGCCTTGGCGCTCACTGTCTTTGATGGAATTGAAGCGCTGTACTTCTCCGTTGAGGACGATATCGCCGGAATATGAGGATGAGGCATGGATGCCGCTGAGTACTTTCATCAGTGTCGATTTACCGGCACCGTTTTCACCGACCAAAGCATGGATCTCGCCGCGCTTGACGTTGAAGGTAACGTTGTCCAGCGCTTTGACACCCGGGAATGTTTTGGTTATGTTCTTCATCTGAAGGATATAGTCTTCCATCCGTTTCACCAACCTTTGTTGCTTCAAACATGGATATGGCTGGCTACCATGGGAATGGTAGCCAGCCAATCAAGTCATAGATCAGCCGTAGATCTCAGCTTCGGTGTGATAGCCGGAATCGGTGACGATGTTCATGTTGTTGGCATCAACGAATTCGCAGGTAACGAGAACGGCGGGAACGTCGATGGGATTGCCGTCGGCGTCGGAGCCTTCCATGGTGCCCTGAGTGGTGCAGGTGCCGGTGGTGGCGAGCTCAACGGCGACGTCGATGGCGACGCGGCCCATCTCGCGGGAGTCACCGAAAACGGTCATGGACTGAGTGCCTGCGAGGACGCGCTGGCAAGCGGCGACTTCGCAGTCCATGCCGGTGATGATGGTCTCCATGGCGATGTCATCGCCCAGAGCGGCGATGGCGCCGGAGGCCAGACCATCGTTGGGGGAGAGGACGGCGTCGATCACGAGACCCTGAGCGTCTGCGATGGACATTGCGTTCTCAACGTGCTTGGTTGCTTCGGCGGGAGACCAGCCGATGCAGTCATTGTCGGAGATGATGTTGATGGCACCGGACTCGACGTAGGGAGCCAGCATCTCGTATGCGCCGCCG
Source organism: Clostridia bacterium (assembly GCA_024404395.1). Lineage (GTDB taxonomy): Bacteria > Bacillota > Clostridia > Christensenellales > Aristaeellaceae > Faecivicinus. Next base: position 5,680 of record JAKSPZ010000072.1, read on the forward strand.
TAGTACAGGGGAGCGCAGGAGTCGCCGGGATCGCCGTGCAGGATGACCACATTGCCCTTGACTTCGCCGTACTTGGCTTCCAGCTGGTCAACGATGTACTGACCCTGCAGCTGGCCCTGATACCAGGAGTCGAAGGTGATGTAAGCGGAGAGCTGGTCGGTACCGGTGATCATGCGGTCATAGGAGATGACGGCGACACCGGCG
>JAKSPZ010000073.1 GCA_024404395.1 Clostridia bacterium
CGGCAGCGGATTGACTGCGCAGTCAGCGAAGATCATCAGGCCGTTGTCGCCGAAGGTCTTATCCTGGCACTCCATCAGGAAGCAGGAGGACACGGTCTTGATGCCGGGCTTGGACTTAATGATCTGCAGGGCGGGACGGAGCATATCGCCGGTGGAGTGGATTGCGCCGGAGACCAGACCGTCGGCAGCGCCGGCCTTGACCATCATGATGCCATAGTACATGGGATCCTTGACGGTGGCGGCAGCCTTTTCTTCGGTCATGCCCTTTGCCTTGCGGAGCTCGTAGAGCATGGATGCGTACTCAGCGCACTTGTCGCTGGTAGCGGGATCGATGATTTCAATGCCGGTCAGATCGGCGCCGTTGGCGGCAGCCTTGACCTTCTCGGGATCGCCCAGCAGGGTCAGCTTTGCGAGACCTTCCTTGGCGATGATGGCAGCAGCCTGCGCGGTGCGGGGCTCGTCACCCTCGGGGAGAACGATGTGCTTGACGTCGGACTTTGCTTTGGCCTTGATCTTATCAATGATTGCCATTTGAACATACCTCCGTTTGCAGCCGCACAAAACGGCTGATTGTATTTCATCCTAGATATTATACGACAAAAACGCGCATTTGAAAAGACCTGCGCGTTAATGTTTTTGAATTATTATGCCTTGAAGCCCTGACGCTCGAGCCAATCGCAGGCCATATCGGACCAGCGGGCGACGACGGGGAGCTCCTTGGCAAGTCCCAGACCGTGCAGACCTTCGGGGAAGATGTGCATTTCGAAGGGCACGCCCTTGGCGGCCATGGCGGCGCCGAGGATGAGGCTGTTGTCCACGGGGACCATCTCATCGGTGGCGGAATGCCAGATAAAGGCGGGCGGGGTGTCCTCGGTGATGTGCTGTTCCGCGGAGAAATAGCGGGCAAGCGCCTGATCGTCGCGGCGGTCCTTCAGCAGGTTCTGACGGGTCTGCACATGGGTGAACTGCGTCAGGCTGACCACGGCGTAGCAGGGCAGGAAAGCATCGGGACGGCTGGAATAGCGCTCGATGGGATCCTCGCTGTCGGGCTTGCCGCTGTCGTAATGGACGGCGGCGTTGCAGCAGAGGTTGCCACCGGCGGAGAAGCCGATGACGCCGACCTTTTCGTAACCCAGACTGCGGACCACCCGCACGGCGCGGTTGACGTCGGCAAGGGGTGCGAAGGTACCACAGGGCGCCACGCGGTAATCCAGCACGAAGGCGGTGAGACCGTGCTCGTTGAACATGATGGCGATGTCATCACATTCGTAGGGCATCTTTGCCTCATAAGCGCCGCCAGCGCACACGATGATGGCGCTGCGGGTGCCTTCCAGCTCGAAAGCCTTCAGCGAGGGCTGAAGCCGATCGGGGGATTCATCCGTATAGGGTGCGGTGCCGTTCCACAGGTAGATGGTGCGATTCATTTTCGATACCTCAGTCCAGCAGGGGGATCATGTCGCTGAGACGGCCGAACTTGTAGTCGGGCTTGGTCTCGGAGGCGGCCAGCATGGCTTCGTCGGTCTCGCCGGTCATGACGAGGATGGCGGGCATGCCGCAGCGGCGACCCGTCTCGATGTCGGTGTACAGGCGGTCGCCCACCATGGCCATGTCCTTGATCGCCCAGCCGGTGTGATGGCTGATGGCCTCGACGATGCCGATGTTGGGCTTGCCGATGGTCAGGTCGGGGCGGCGTCCGGTAGACGCTTCGATGAAGGCGATGATGGCGCCGATGTCGGGCATGTAGCCGTTCTCGATGGGGCAGTTGAAGTCGGGATGGGTGGCGATGTAGGGGAGACCTGCGCGGACATGATCGCACACGGCCCACATCTTTTTGTAATCCAGGGTGGTATCGAAACCGATGACCACGATTTCGGGATCCTCATCGACGACCTTGATGCCCGCTTCTTCGAAGTCGGCCTTCAGATACTCGTTGCCCAGCAGGAAGACGCGCTTGCCGGGATACTTCATGGCGATGACTTCGGCAGTGGCGTCGCCGGAGGTGATGACCTTGTCGCGGGTGACGGTGAGACCCATCTTCTTCAGCTTTTCAACGTAATAAAGGGCGTTGTGGGAGGAGTTGTTGGTCAGGAACATGAAGTCGCGACCGCTCTCCTCGACCTTTTTGATGAAATCGATGGAACCGTCCAGAAGCTGATTGCCGAGATAAAAGGTGCCGTCCATGTCCAGAAGGAAGTGACGGATCGCTTTGAATTCCATAATAAGCAGTTCCTTTGTTTATTCGAATTCGATGATGTTTTCGCCCATGCGGGACACGGGAGCCAGTGCTTCCACGCGATAGCCTGCCTCGCGCAGCTTGTCGATGCCGGGCTGGAAGACCTTTGCGATGACGGTGCCCAGACCCACGGGGGTGGCACCTGCGGCTTCGACCAGACGGAAGGCGCCGAAAGCCGCTTCGCCGTTGGCGAGGAAGTCGTCGATGACCAGAACGCGGTCTTCGGGGTGCATGTAGGTCTTTTTGAGAGTCAGGGTGTAGGACTTGTTCTTGGTGAAGGAGAAGACTTCGGTCTGAAGGATATCGTCCTTCAGGATGCTTGAGAGGGACTTTTTCATGATGACCATCGGCACACCGAGGGCTTCGGCGGTCATGACGGCGGGGGCGATGCCCGAGGTCTCGATGGTGGCGACGCGGGTGACGCCCGCATCCTTGAAGCGTGCGGCGAATTCCTCACCGACGGCACGCATGAGCGCAGGGTCGACCTGATTATTCAGAAAAGAATCTACCAGAAGCACATGTTCATCCAGTGCGCGTCCGTCTTTGAGAATGCGCTGCTTAAGAAGTTCCATGGACAGATCCATCCTCTCGAATGATAATTCCGTATCCTAATAGTACCACATATTTTGTGGGAATACAATGAATAAAACCAAATTGCCGTTTTCGGACAGGTTAAAATCCGACGAAGAGAGTCGGATTTGTTGACGGTTGCGTCGGCATGTGCTACAATACGGTTGTAATCATAGTGATTTAGTCGGAATTAAAAGCAAGGAGGCGCGGATATGAAACTCTCGACCCGAGGACGCTACGGTATTCACGCCATGTTTGATCTTGCCGTCAATTACGACAAAGGCGCCCGCCCCATCAAGAGCATTGCCGAGAGCAGAGGCATCCCCGAAGCTTATCTGGAACAGCTCTTCTCCGCATTGCGCAAGGACAATCTGGTCATTTCCACAAGAGGCGCCCAGGGCGGCTATGTGCTGTCCCGCTCCCCCAAGGAGATCACCGTGGGCGATGTACTGCGCACCCTTGAAGGCGGACTCAATCTGGTGGACTGCCTGCAGGAGGACGATCTCTGCGGAAAGGCCTGCGATTGCCCGTCCCGCACCATCTGGAAGCGGCTGACCGACGGGGTCAACCACATTCTGGACGGCATCACGCTGCAGGATATGATCGATGAAAATCAGTGCCGCACGGCACAGGAGGAATAACTACAATGGAACGCATCTACATGGATAACGGCGCGACCACGCGTGTCACCGAGCCCGTTCTCGAAGCCATGCTTCCGTATTTTTGCCAGACTTACGGCAACCCGATGTCCATTCATCATTTCGGACATGAGTCCCGCTTCGCCGTGGAACATGCCCGTGAGCAGGTCGCAAAGGCGCTCAACGCCGATCCTTCCGAGATCTATTTCACCGGCTGCGGTACCGAGTCCGATAACTGGGCGGTCCGCGGTGCGGCTTATGCAAATATCAAAAAGGGCAAGCATATCATCACTTCCGTGATCGAGCATCACGCCATCCTGCACACCTGCCAGCAGCTGGAAAAGGAAGGCTTCGAAGTCAGCTACATTCCCGTTGACGAAGAAGGCATCCTCCGCATGGATGAGTTCAAAAAGGCTCTTCGTCCCGATACCGTTCTGGTCAGCATCATGACCGCCAACAACGAGATCGGTACCATTCAGCCCATCGAAGAAGTCGCCGCCCTCTGCAAGGCTAACGGCACCCTCTTCCATACCGACGCCGTTCAGGCCATCGGCAGCGTCGCTTTCGACGTGAAGAAGATGAACATCGACATGCTTTCCATGTCCGGTCATAAGTTCCATGCCCCCAAGGGCGTCGGCGCACTGTACATCCGCAAGGGTGTCCGTCTGCAGCGCCTCATCAACGGCGGCGGACAGGAGCGCACTCAGCGCGCAGGTACCGAGAACGTGGCGTCCATCGTCGCCCTCGGCAAGGCCATTGAGATCGCCACCGCGGACATCGAGGGTCACAACCGCAAGCTCGCCGAGATCCGCGATCGCCTCATCGACCGCATCCTCGCCGAGATCCCCTACACCCGTCTGAACGGTCACCGCACTCAGCGCCTCCCCGGCAACTGCAACGTCTCCATCCGCTTCATCGAGGGCGAAGGCATCCTGCTGGGTCTCGATATGTACGGCGTCGCGGCGTCTTCCGGTTCCGCCTGCACGTCCGGCTCTCTGGATCCGTCCCACGTGCTGTTGGCCATCGGTCTGCCCCATGAGATCGCTCATGGCTCCGTTCGCCTGTCCCTGAGCGATGAGAACACCCTTGAAGAGGCCGATAAGGTCGTCGATATCCTGAAGAAGGTCGTCGAGCGTCTCCGCAGCATGTCGCCTCTGTATGACGATTTTATCAACGGAAGAACCGAAGCATAAGGAGGAAATACCCATGGCAATGGAATATACCGAGCAGGTCCTCGATCATTTCATGAATCCCCGCAACGTCGGTGAAATTGAGGATGCCAGCGGCGTCGGCACCGTCGGCAATGCCAAGTGCGGCGACATCATGAAGATGTACATCAAAGTTGAAAACGACGTCATCGTCGATGTGAAGTTCAAGACCTTCGGCTGCGGCGCTGCCATCGCGACCTCCAGCCGTGCCACCGAAATGGTCAAGGGTCTGACTCTCGACGAGGCACTGAAGATCACCAACAAGGCGGTCGCCGATTCTCTGGGCGGACTTCCCCCGGTGAAGATGCACTGCTCCGTTCTCGCCGAAGAAGCGCTCCATGCGGCCATTCAGGACTACAAGGACAAGCTCGAACGCGGTGAGAACCCCGATGCGGGCGAAGAGATCAAGTACGTCTGATCCCAACTTTTTCAGCCGTCCGACAAGGACGGCTTTTTCATCATCGGAGGATAAACCATGATCCACGGAAACATTACAGGCATTCGCCAGAGCATGCTGGATGAGCTCGAGAAGCTCTATGAGACCAAATTCGAGCGCGACATGTTCCTGCCCGACCGCCTGCTGAACATCCTTGTCCGCTTCACGAGCCGCATCAACCGTGAGATGCTCGTTTATCTGGACCGCAACGGCGAGGTGCTGGAGATCTCGGTGGGTTCCATCGGATCCGTCGCCCTGCCCGAGCTCCATCTGCGCCGCAATCCCGATCGTCTGGCGGGCTTCCGCTGCATCCACACCCATCCCGGCGGAGATGCGCACCTGTCCGACGTGGATCTGCAGGCGCTGCGTCTGCTGCGCTTCGACGCCATGTGCGCCGTGGGCGTGGCGGATGAACGATGCACCGGCGTCAGCACCGCGTTCCTTGGCGAGGTGGCATATGACAACCTGACCGTCAACGTCATGGGTCCCGTCAAGCCCGGCCGCATTCCTCAGCAGCTGTGGCTGCATGAGATCGAGATGGCGGAGACGCGTGTCAAGGCGGCCATCGAAAAGGGCGGACTGGTGGAGACGGCGGAAAAGGTCATGCTGATCTCCATCGATACCGAAGAGTCCCTTGAAGAACTGGCGGGACTGGCGGAGACCGCGGGCGCCATGGTCATCACCCGCGTGCTGCAGAACCGAGCAAAGCCCGACCCCGCCACCTACATCGGCAGCGGCAAGGCGGAAGAGCTTTCGCTGGCCTGTCAGGCGCTGGAGATCGATCTGGCCATCGTGGA
>JAKSPZ010000074.1 GCA_024404395.1 Clostridia bacterium
CGGCATCATGGCCCAACGCGATGACTTCCGCGCCACATGTGGCTTTCATCTTTCGCAAAGCATCAGAGCGCAGCGTCCGTGCGGCTGTCTCCGGTCCCATGTTGTTGGCACTCGCATAAGCAGGTACGTCCACGTGGGTCGTCAGCAGTTCAACGCCGAGACGCTCACAAAGCGCTTGGCAGAATAACGCGTCCCGACAGCTTTCATCTCCGCGGATGCCATGCTCTACATGTCCCGCAAAGACTTCAAAGCCGCCCTGCTTGCGCATCTCTGTCAGCAGCGACAGCAGCGCCACGGAATCGACGCCGCCCGAAAGTGCGACCAGCACACGCTTTCCGCGCACCGCATCAATGTCGATCTTAGACCAAATCTCCATGCTATTATTATATAAGAACACTACAGTAAAGGCAACCACAATTTGGGTAAATTTCTCATCCCGCAGCCACTTTCGACTAAAAATGTGCAGCTGTTGCAGGAATTTCATTATTCGTGTAGAATAGAGATTGAAAGAGACGGTTCTCCAACCCTAACCCAATTTGGATTTCCGTTCCCCATACCGATTACAAAGGGAGGAACGTACAAATGAAGCAGATGAAGCGCGTTGTCCTCGTCGTTCTTGACGGCGCCGGTGCAGGCTGGCAGTATGATGCCGACAAGTACGGTGACAAGGGCGCCAATACATTAAAGCACGTCATCGGACAGACCAACCCGAACATTCCCAACCTCACGGAGCTCGGTTTGAAGAAAGTCCTCGGCATGCATCCCGCCAATGAAGACGATCCCATCGGCTGCTACGGCACCATGGTCGAGAAAGCTGCGGGCAAAGATACCACCACCGGTCACTGGGAGCTTTCCGGTCTGACCCTGAACAAGCCCTTCCCCACCTATCCCAACGGCTTCCCCAAGGAAGTTATCGACGCCTTCGAGGCGGAGACGGGCATGGGCGTCATCGGCAATTGCGTGGCATCCGGCACGGAGATCATCGAACGCCTCGGCGTCGAGCACATCCGCACCGGCAAGCTGATCGTCTATACCTCTGCCGACAGCGTTTTCCAGATCGCCGCCCACGAGTCCGTAGTGCAGCCTCTGGAGCTGTGGCACATCTGCCGCACTGCACGCCGCTTGCTGAAGGGTGAACACAACGTCGGCCGCGTCATCGCACGCCCCTTCACCGGCAATCCCGGCGAGTTCGTCCGCACCGGCAACCGTCGCGATTTCTCTGTCGATCCCGTCGGCAAGACCATGCTTGACGTTCTGACGAGCGAAGGCAAGGATGTCCTCGGCGTCGGCAAGATCGAAGACATCTTCAATCAGCGCGGTCTGACCCAGTCCAACCACGCTTCCGGCAACGAAGCCTGCACCGATGCCATCATCTCCTTCATGGAGAAGAAGAACTGGCAGGGTCTGCTGTTTGCCAATCTCGTCGATACCGACATGCTCTACGGTCATCGCAACGACATCAAGGGTTTCGCACGCGCACTGGAAGATTTCGACAAGCGTATCCCCGAGATCCTCAAGCTGCTGGGTGACGACGGCATGCTGATCATCACCGCGGACCACGGCTGCGATCCCGCCTACCCCACCACCGACCACACCCGCGAGTGCGTTCCCGTCCTCGTTTGGGGTCTGGGTCTGGAAGAGGGCATCGATCTGGGCGAACGCGAGACTTTCGCGGACGTCGCGGCGACGGTTCTCGAAGCACTCGGTTCCAAAACCAAGCTGGACGGTACTTCTTTCTACGGCGATATTGCCCTTGATTGAGATTTTACAAATTAATTCTTGCAATATCCACGTATTGGGAGTACAATCATGCTGTAATCTTAGGCATGGGCTTGCGCCCGCCTTTAATTTAGGAGGAGTTTCCAATGGCTGTTAAAGTTGCTATTAATGGTTTCGGTCGTATCGGCCGCCTCGCATTCCGCCAGATGTTCGGCGCTGAGGGTTACGAAGTCGTCGCTATCAACGACCTCACTTCCCCCAAGATGCTGGCTCACCTGCTGAAGTACGACACCGCTCAGGGTTCCTACTGCGGCAAGATCGGCGAAGGCCTGCACACCGTCGAGTCCACCGAAGATTCCATCGTTGTTGATGGCAAGGAAATCAAGATCTACGCCGAGAAGAACGCCGCCGATTGCCCCTGGGGCAAGCTGGCTGTTGACGTTGTTCTGGAGTGCACCGGCTTCTACACCAGCAAGGAAAAGGCTCAGGCCCACATCACCGCTGGCGCTCGCAAGGTCGTCATCTCCGCTCCCGCAGGCAACGATCTGCCCACCATCGTTTACAACGTTAACCACAAGACCCTGACCGCCGAAGATACCATCATCTCCGCCGCGTCCTGCACCACCAACTGCCTCGCTCCCATGGCCAAGGCCCTGAACGACCTCGCTCCCATCGAGTCCGGCATCATGTGCACCATCCACGCCTACACCGGCGACCAGATGATCCTGGACGGCCCCCAGCGCAAGGGTGACCTCCGTCGCTCCCGCGCAGGCGCTTGCAACATCGTTCCCAACAGCACCGGCGCTGCCAAGGCTATCGGCCTGGTTATCCCCGAGCTGCAGGGCAAGCTGATCGGCGCTGCTCAGCGTATCCCCACCCCCACCGGTTCCACCACCATCCTGACCGCTGTTGTCAAGGGCACCCCCACCAAGGAAGAGATCAATGCTCAGATGAAGTCTCAGGCCACCGAGTCCTTCGGCTACAACACCGATGAGATCGTTTCCTCCGACGTTATCGGCATGCGCTTCGGCTCCCTGTTCGATGCCACCCAGACCATGGTTCAGAATCTGGACAACGGCACCTCTCAGGTTCAGGTCGTTTCCTGGTACGACAACGAGAATTCCTACGTCAGCCAGATGGTCCGCACCATCAAGTACTTCTCCGAGCTCGCATAATCGAATCGGATAAATACGGTTTGACAACGACCCGAAGTCTTCGGACTTCGGGTCGTTTTTTTGTGCAACTAAAAAAGCACCCTTTCGGGCGCTCTTTTGTATATGGGTCAATAGAACTCCTTGATGTAGTCCAGGACGTCCTGCTTGGTGCCGCGGAAAGCACCGGGGGTTTCCATCTTCAGGGAAACACAGGCAGTGGCATAGAGCAGTGCTTCTTCGATGTCGGCGCCGCCCAGTCTCATGGCGAGGTAGGAACCGAAGGTCGTATCGCCACGACCGGTTCTGCCGCTCAGGTTGCGCGCCTTCACGGGGCAGGTACGGATCTTCTTGCCGTCATAGACCATCATCTCGGTGTTATGGGAGATCAGCACTTCCTTGGAGCCCCAGGCATACAGCTGCTTGGCTGCCGCTTCACGATCGGTCATGCCGGTCAGGATCTCGGCTTCAGCTGCGTCAGTCTTCAGAACATCGAAGTAAGGCAGATACTTCATCTTGTCAGCCCAATCGTGGAAGACCATCTTGCCGCCTTCATTGTGGCGAAGGAAGCCCTGGATGTCCGCAGAAACCATGCCGCGCTCTTTCAGGCCTTCAATGAGCTCATTGGGGAAGTCGCCGTAGAGCAGACCCGCCAGATGGGTGAGCTTGCAGTCCACATCAGGCAGCTCGTCGGGATAGATGGCATCGGACTGAGCGGCACAGGAAGAATTGCGGCGCTCACGATCGGCAGTGAAGTACTCATTGCGCATGAGCGTGGTCTTCTTGGAGGGAAGCAGTGCTTTATCCTCATCAGGAACCAGGATGCCGTCCATGATATCGGTATCTTCAGCTGCGATCTTGACAGCCGCAAACACCTTTTCGTTGGCAGCACGTGCGGCAGGTGCACAGAAAGTTACTGCACCGCCGACGCTGCGATCTTCTTTTCCGGTGTAGTCGATGTTAACGTCGCGGGTCGCAGGACCCAGAATCATCAGATCATATTTCTTCATGATACTTCTCTCCTATCAGGTACGGGTCTTTTCGACAGTAACAGTCTGCGTGCAGGGGTCGTTGGACAGCGCAGCCAGGAACTGATGCATTCTCTCGTCGGAATGACGGCCGATGAAATCGGCGCGGAATACGATCTGGATCGAACCCTCTTCGGGCTCGTCTACATGAATGCCGACAACATTACTGTCGTGCTTTCCCGCCAGCGCATTGATGACCTCGAGCGTCTTGACAACATCCTGGCAGGTCAGTTTGTAGGTATACAGAGAATTACGGGTATGCATGAGCTTCTTCTGAAGAGACTCAAAGACGATCAAAGTAACCATCATACAGAGCATACCAATAAAGCCGATCGCCAGATAGCCGCCACCGACCGCAACGCCGAGGCAAGCGACTGCCCAGACGCTGGCTGCGGTGGTCAAGCCCTTGATGGAGGAACCTTCACGCATGATGGTACCTGCACCGAGGAAACCGACGCCGGTGATGACCTGCGCACTGAGACGGGCGGGATCGGGCGTCGCACCGTACAGACGATACTGAGCAAAGATCGCCTGGCTGGTGATCATGACCGCGCAGGCACCGAGAGAGACCATCATATGCGTTCTCAGACCTGCGGGGCGATGAGTGTATTCACGCTCCATACCGATAACGCCACCAATGAGCATGGCTGCGACAAAACGAAGAATGATGTCCCAAGGAGTCAAAGTCAGGGCAGAAACATCGATATCAACCATCTTGATACACACTCCTTCTTTACGCCAAACGCCAACGGACAGTACGTCCGTCGGCGAATGTGGAATTAATCTGGAAAATCAGCAGTACTGGGCGCCCTTGCCGTCGACCATCATCTCGTAGGTCTTACGGATCTTCTCGTAGTTGCCGTCACGGTCCAGGGCGATACCGCGGCCGACACCGTCGACGACCGTGCCGCGACCGATGGCCTGCAGTTTCTCTTCCAGCTCTGCCAGCAGTTCGGGGGCGCTTCCGGGAGGCGTGCTGCGGCCATCGAAGATGATGTGCAGATAGACCTCAACGCCCTCAGCCATTTCGGTGAGCATCAGCGGATAGTCGATGCAGCCGTGGCTGGACTTCTTGGTCAGATAGGAGATCAGGTGGAGCGCATGACCGCTCTGACGTGCGTCATCAATTGCCTTCAGGAAGACGGGATTAGTGACGAATGCGCCGCTCTTGATAGCAGCGTCCATGCGAACGTCGTCCTGTGCGACCACGCGGCCTGCACCGAGGTTCGTGTGACCTGCCTCGGAGTTGCCGGGCTTGCCGCTCTGCAGACCGACGTCTTCGCCGGATGCATGGAGCTTGGCGTTGGGATAATTCTTCAGGATCGCATCCCACTGAGCAGTCTCAGCGAGGTAGATGGCATCATTGTCATCCGCGCTGCCGTATCCCCAACCGTCCAGGATGATCAGCATGACCTTATCGGAAGTGAGATTGCCCTCGACCAGATCGCTGCCAGTCATCTCGGCAGGCTTCTCAATGCCGAAGCGCGCAAGGATGGTGGGCGCGACGTCGCCCAGGCGACCGTCCTTCACAGTGCAGGTGCGGCCCTTGGGATCGATGACGATGAAGGGCACCAGATTGGTGGTGTGTGCACCGTGAGGCTTGCCTTCGGGGGTGTAGAGGGTCTCGATGTTGCCGTGGTCGGCAGTGACGAAGACCAGATAACCGTTTTTCTTGGCGTATTCGGCGACCTCTTCAACCTTCTGGCTGACAACAGCGGCTGCCTTCAGCTTCGCCTCGGAGTTCAAAGTATGACCGATGACATCGCCGTTAGCGAAGTTGGTCAGGATGAAATCATAGCCGGTATCGACCGCGCCCTTGACCTTTTCGGTGACCTCGGGCAGGCTCAGTTCAGGCTTCTGATCGAAAGAGATGCCCTTGGGAGAAGGAACCTTCAGGTCGCTCTCGCCGTTGAAGGGCTGATTCTCGCCGCCATT
>JAKSPZ010000075.1 GCA_024404395.1 Clostridia bacterium
CTTCGGTCGTCTCGGGGACTTCGGTGGTCTCGGCGGGAACCTCGGTAGCGGCGGGGGCGACGCGGGTGATGCCCAGGATGTCTTCCACCGTCAAGCCGCGGGTCGGCTCAGGGGTGGGCGTTGCCGTAGGAGCGGGGGTAGGCGTCGCAGTGGGCACGGGCGTAGGCGTAGCCGTCGGCACGGGCGTGGGGGTAGGCGTAGGCGTCGGCGTAGGTGTGGGGGTAGGCGTCGGAGCAGGCGTGGGGGTAGGCGTTGCCGTAGGTGTAGGAGTCGGCGTTGCGGTAGGAGTCGCGGTCGGCGTAGCCGTGGGTTCTGCGGTGGGCGTTGCCGTAGGCGTAGCCGTGGGTTCTGCGGTAGGCTCTGCAGTGGGAACTTCCGTCGGCATTTCGGTCACGATGGCGGTGGGCGCCACGGTGGCAATGGCCTGCTGCTTCTCCAGCCAGGCTTCGGAATTATGGGACATCATGGCGACGCCGCCGACCATCATTGCGCAGGACAGAACGCCTACGGCAAACCAGTAGCGGGGGGGAACGTCACCAAGCTTGCGGCTCTTATTGCGGGTCTTTTTGTTGCGTTTACGGCTCATGGTTTTTATCTCCGTTTTCTCAGTTCAGGGTGTATCGATGATCTTCCATCAGCTGACGGCTGAAGGAGATGATGACGGCGTCGGGATTGTACTCTGCCACATAGTCCATCATGGGCTTGTCGGCGCGGCGGGGATCCACCATGACCACGCGGCGGCAGAGCAGGGACAGGAAGTTGCCCACGGGGGCGGTGTAGGAATCGCGGAAGATGAGGACGGTGCAATCGGCGCAATCCTCACTGTGATTATCGATGACTTCCAGCTTTTCGATCAGTCCGCAGGCGGAGTAGGCTACTACGTTCTCACCCTTCGCCGCAGGCTCCAGCGTGCCGCGGCGGATGATGGCGGCGTCGTAGTCGCCCTCCGCAGACTCCTCGATGTCAAATTTGACGTTGGTGTATCGGGACAGGGAGGTCTCGAAGTTGGGAATGTAGAGGTCGATATCGTCCAGTCCGCTGATGCCCTTGCCCAGCGCCTGACCGTACTCGCCCAGGAACAGCTGCGGATGGGACTCAACGGTGAAGTTCTCCACGGCCAGCAGGTCGCTGTCCAGCCCCAGATCCGCCACTTCGTTCAGCGTTTCGGCGTAACGGCGGGCGACCAGCAGGGCGGCCAGATTGGTCCAGTGCATGTCGGTGCTGAGGAAGATATCGTCCACGGAATAGTCGTAATCGGCGAAGAAGGTGCGGCTGTCCAAAGTGCGGATGCCGCTTTCGCCAACGATTCCGAGCACTTCCTCGGCGAGAACGTCGCCCGTATCGATGGCATCGACGCCCTCGGGGAAGGCGGAACCGCCGTCATAGATCTGCGGGGTGACGAAGCTGAAGAACTTGGGGGTGTCGCCCAGCGCCTCGATGAGGGCATTGACCTCCTCTGCCTCGGCGGCGAGGGTGGTGCGGGTGGTGAGGGCGGCGATCTGTCCGTCGGGGAAGATGTACATATCTTCGGAACCCGCGCTGATGATGTCCTTGCCCAGCATCCGCTGATAGGCGGCGTTCAGGTCGCCCAGTTCGCTCTTGAAGAGGATGCTGTCGCCCAGCGCGGTCTGCAGACTGTTGATGCGGGCGGTGGTCATCTCGAAGAAGCCGGGATTGACCTTGTTGGTCAGATAGGTGATCGCGCGGCTGAAGCCGATCGACAGACGGATGTTCTCGGTATTCGTGAGCAGACCGTAGAGCCCGAAGGACACCAGCGCCGCGAGGAAGACGACGGTCAGCAGTATGGCGATGATCTTTTGCACACGGTTATTTTCCATTGCAGGTGACCTTTCTCCGATTACGGAACTTAAGCGTGATCAGCAGGGCGAGGGACAACAGGGAGATGAGTTCGCCCGCCGCCAGCATGGGGGTACGATAGGTCAGTTCCACGGTGTGGACGCCCTTTTCCACGGGAACGGCGATCAGCGCGTCGGCCTGAGCGACGGTCTCGGTCTTCTTGCCGTCCACCTTGACCGTCCAGCCCTTGGAAACGGGGACGGACAGCACCAGCGCGCCGTCGGTGGCGGCGTCTATGGTGCCGCTGACGCGATTGACGCCCACCTTCACATCCGTCATGCCGTTCTCGCGCAGGCGGTCGGTGTGATCGGTGAAGGTCGCCATGGGCTGAGCGTAGATGCGGATGTCGCCGATGGTATAAGTGCCGGGCAGGGGGAAGCGGATGACGATCTCATCCCGCGCTTCCTCGCACGTGCCGAGGCAGTAATAGCACACCTCACGGTCCTTCAGATAGGAGGGCAGGGACGGCGGGACCATCAGCGGATAGTTCACGTCCTCGCCGCAGGTGATCTCGGTGATCTGGTCCACGGTGATGCTGCCGTCGTGACAGGCGAAGTCTGCGATGGCGATGTAAATCTCGCTGTCGGCGGGAATGTCGGCGTGAATGCGGACAGCGGCGCCCGCCTCGGCGCAGATCACGGAACCGTCGCCCGAGAGCCCGTCTCTTTCTGTTGAGACGATGGGAACCTCGGAAAGGTTGCGTTCAAGATCGACTTCCGGCAGATCGACGTCGTCGGAGACGATGCACTGCAGCAGCGCCCACTGCCTTTCAAGGGGCGACAGGGCATCGAAGTCCGAAACGGACAGGCGATGTGTCATCAGGTAGCCCATGGGCACCGTGTTTTCGTTGACATAGACGCCGTCACCGTTCTCGGTGAAGCCGTAGGGCACCGTGCCTTCCGTCACCGCGTAGCGATCGACGGAGAAGACAGCTTCCAGCGCGGCGCGTCCGTCCAGACCCGCGATGGCGTTGGCATGGAGGGCGGAAGGGCTTTCCACGCGGCGAAGCAGCTGATAGACGCTGCCCGAGAAGATGCTGTCGTAGATGGTGGTGGCGGGGATATCCGTCAACGCGCTGCCGTTCAGGGTGATGCTCGTGGTGTGGAGGTTGGTGTCCGTGCGGGCAAAGCCTTCGGTGGGCTCAAGACCCGCGTAAGGATTTTCCTCAAAGCGGTGGGCGGATTCGCCGATCTCGGTCATGACGGGATATCGGGTGGAGATGAAGTTGGCGTTGCAGCAGACCACCTGCAGAGCGATGACCGCGACCAGCAGGATCGTGCCGACACGCCTGTTCTTCCGCATCAGTCCGACGGCGACGGCGGCGATGACCACGGCACCGACGGCAACGTAGGCCGAGCGGCGCACGGCGGCGGTGGTGTGCAGGGTCACATAGAGCAGATAAACGATGAACAGAACGGAAAGGACGAGCTGCAGGACATAGCCCTTCTTGGGCACCTCCTTCAGCAGCGGCAATCCCTTGACGGTGAGCACCGCGACCAGCAGCGACGCGGCGTAGACCCAGCGGTAGACCTCGTAGCTGAAGAAGTTGAAGAACCAGCTGACCCCGGGGATGACGATCATCATCAGCCCGACGATCATGAACACGCGGTCCCGCTTCTTCATCCACAGCGCCGCCATGGACAACAGCCCGACCACGGTGACGAAGGGCACGGCGCCCATCCTGAAGGTGGTGGTCATGGCCAGCGGCAGGCGCAGGTAGTTGTGCAGGGGATAAGTGAGGCGGAAAGCGCTCAGGTTGACGGAGCCCGCGGCGCGCGTACTGGCGAGGAAGCCGTAGGTGGCGGGCAGGAAGATGACGGCGGCCAGTCCCAATCCCAGCGCATAGCGGGCAAGGGCGCGGCAGGCGGTCTGTCCCAGTGCCTTGAAGCCGTCCGCGGTACAGGTGCGGATGAGGGCATAGATCAGCAGCAGGACGGAATTGTAGAAGGCGAAGTAGAAGCCGTTGATCGCGCTGAGCATGACGGCCACGGAAAGGGCAAAGGAGGACTTGTCCGTCCGCAGCTTTTCGAATCCGTAGAGGATCAGCGGCAGATGCATGAAGGGCGGTGCAAAGATGGACTGTTCCAGTACCGCCAGCGTCAGCATCTCGAAGGAGAAGGCGTAGATCAGCGCCGCGCCGATCCGCTGTCGGTCGTTCATGTCGTAACAGCCCGTCAGCAGCAGCGTCGCCGCGCCCGCCAGCCAGATGCGGATCACCATGGCAAGGGTAAACGCGAACTCGGCATTGGAGATGGGGAAGAGGGCCATCACCAGGGACACGGGATCGCCCAGTCCGTAGTAGTTCAGGGAGACGATCAGGTCTTCACCGAAGCCCAGGGAGAAGTCGAACAGGCGGATGCCTTCGCCGCGAAACACGCCGCAGATGCTCTCGCGGATCCACTGTCCCAGATAGGCAGCGAAGGGGAAATGCTGCATGGCGCCGTCCACGTTCCAGATGGGCAGTCGTCCCAGACGGAACAGCAGTCCGTAGCACAGCGCAAAGGCGGGCAGGAACAACAGGGAATATTTCAGCAATCGCCGTCCGCGCATCCCGTTCACTCCTTTCAAAAGGGCATAATTATCCAACTAATATTGTACTCAATGGATTGTTAAAAGTCAACCGATGATTGTTCTTGACAACCCTTCGCCCGTTGTACTATCATAGGAAACGAAATTGAAGGAGCGATGGAACATGAATACACAGCCGCGCATTGTGGATCTTCTGGAGAACGACCGTTTTGACGGTTACTTGATGGTGAAGAGTGCCGCCGTAAAGCAGGATAAGAACGGACGCGATTATCTCACCATGACCCTGGGCGACATCTCCGGCGAGATCGATGCAAAGGTCTGGAATTTCGATTTGGATACCCCCAAGCCCGGCGACGTGCTCAGCATCTGCGGAACCTACATCGAGTACAACGTACGCCCCCAGCTGAAGGTCAATCTCCTCAGCCCCGCCGAGCCGGATTATGACTGCATGGAGCTGCTGGTCCCCTGCGCGCCCCTGTCCCCGGAAGTGATGCTGGACTACATCTGGAGCGTGGTCACCGATTTCAACAACGCCGACCTGAACAATCTGGTCAGCACCCGTCTGGAGGAGTGCAAGGACAAGCTGCCCTACTATCCCGCGGCGAAGAACCTGCACCACGCCGAGCGTTCGGGTCTGCTCCACCATATGTACGACATGCTCCGCACCGCCGAGGGCATCTGCAGCGTCTACACCTATCTGGACCGCGACCTGCTCAACGCGGGCATCATCCTCCACGACCTCTGCAAGATCGAGGAGATGGACGCGGACGAATTCGGCAACGTCTCCGGCTACACCGCCACGGGCAACCTGCTGGGTCATCTGGTGAAGGGCGTCATGGAGCTCGACCGCATCGGCCGCGAGACGAAGGTGGACCCGGAGCTGCTGATGGTGCTGGAGCACATGATCCTCGCCCATCACGACCGCCCCGAGTACGGCTCCCCCAAGCCCCCCATGTTCCCCGAGGCGGAGGTGCTCCATACGCTGGACATGATGGACGCCCGCCTCTATGAGATGAAGCGCGCGCTGGACAGCATCAAGCCCGGTCAGTTCACCGACAGAATGTGGAGCATGGACGAGCGTCGCCTCTATAAAAGAAGCGAAAATTAACCTCGGTTTAAAGTATTCGCTTGTATCGAAAGAGATACATGTGATATAATACAAACAGAAAAGACGGATCGATAGAGGCGCGGAACTCATCAGTAAGCCTGCCAAGCCGGACGAAAGGCTGTGCGGCAGGTCGAAAGGGCGCTCCGCCGAAACATTTTCGGATTCGGTAGCCGAAGGTGTTGGGCAGCGGCAAAACATGTCGTTGACTGTCACAGAGCCATCTGTGGGGCGCTATCTCTGGATTGCTTTGCTTATCGCGAGGCGGTCGGAGTGGTACTTCGACCGCCTTTTTAATACAAATTGGAGGAAATTA
>JAKSPZ010000076.1 GCA_024404395.1 Clostridia bacterium
GGACCCGTCAGCAGCGCAGAGAGCATCGTGGTGGTCTTTGCGGACAGATCGGAGCGGGTCAGCATGATCGCGCGGGCATAGGTCTGAGTGGAAATGACACCGAATACAACAGACAGACCTGCGCCGATATCAATGGCTGCGCCTCTTGCAAACATCGTCAGCAGCGGGATGCCTTCCGTCTTTTCCACTTCGCGAATCGTAGCGGTAAAGCCGCCGATGCCGCCCATCACCTTCAGAACGACGATACCGCAGGCGATCATCGTGCCCATCAGCATGATGGTCTTGAAAATGCCGACGAAGCCCGCGCCCTTGGCGCCGCCCGAGGCGGAATACACGAATACGAAGACTGCCGCGATCAGCAGTGCGATCCATTTGCCCATCGTCGGGAAAACGACTGCCAGAACCGCAGTTGCGGAAACCAGCTGAGAGATGACGTTGATAAACATTCCGACAGAGGTGAGATAAGACGAGCAGATCTCAGCTTTCTTGCCGTATGCGTCACCGATCATGCCATTGACCGTCATGCCCTTATGCTTGCGCATGGGCGCATCAAAGCCAATGGTCAGCAAAATGCAGGAGATGCCCAGGCCTACGGTATACCACCAGGCAGAAAAGCCATAATTATATGCCAACTGAGCTGTACCGATGGTCGTCGAGCCGCCGAGCATGGTGCCGACGATCAAGCCTACCGCGACAAGCGTACTTGCCGAAGTGCGCTTGCGGTTGTGCTTGCCCGTGACAACTGCCAAAATAAAAACAAGGGCCATAACGCCAACGATACCGATGCCAAACAACGAATTCATTAACAGGACTTCCTTTCCCTGTAATTATACAACGGTTTCTCCCCTATTTCCACAACTGTTCCAAAACTCAACAATACAGGCAAAGAGCAGGTCCGCTCTTTGCCTGTATTTCAGAACAGCTGGGCATAATCGGTAACATACCGATCGGCCAACGCTTTTATCTCGTCCTTCTGCAGACGCGCGGTGCTGTCCTCCATAGCGACCACCGCACAACCCACTTTCTTCGCTGTTTTCATCGCGTACAAGGCATCTTCAAATACGATGCATTTGTCCGTCGTCGTGCCGAGTCGTTCCGCAATGATGTGGAAATACTGCTCGTCACTCTTTCCGATGCCGTATTCATAGCAGTCGGCAACGAAGTCGAAGTAGTCAATCAAACCAAAGTGGGTCAATGCGTTGCGTGCGGAGAGTTTGGGAGTGCTCGTTGCAACGCAGAGCTTCAATCCCGCTGCTTTCAGCTTCTGCAGCAGCGGTTCCACATTCGGCAACACCTTGATGTCGTCCATGTAGTGTCTGTCCATGTACGACTCCAGCTCGGTCACCATCGCCTGCACATCATCGATCGGTCTGCCGTCACGGGAAGCCATTTCCACCAACAGTCGGCGTGACGACGTGGTTTCCATACGCACAAGGTCTTCGGGATGGATGGGCAGCTGATGCTTGAGCATGTATTCAAGCGGGGTATAGCGCCAATAGCGCATGCTGTCTAACAAGGTGCCGTCCATATCAAAGATAGCAGCTTCGTATTTCACTTTACTCAGCACTCCTTCAACAGGTCGACGGCTGTTTTCAATAGTTCGGCGGAACCACGTCCCTGGGCGTAGTCGGGGCGTCCGCCGCCCTTGCCGCCCGTTGCTTGCGCAGCCTTTTTCAGCAGGTCGCCTGCACTGGCAAGCTTCGGATTGCCGCTGCCGAACACAAAGCTGTAGTTGTCGTCGCTGCCTGCACCGATCAAAGCGATCATCGTCTCATCCTCGATCAGGGAAGAGACCAGTTTCTGGACGGACTGGACAGGCTCGTCCATCAATGCGGTCACCAATCGCATACCGTTGCCGAGAACTTCGGCGTCGGCAATCATGGCAGCCATACCGTCGTGGACCCGTGCCTCGCGCAAAGCGCTGACTTCGCCCATCAGTTCACGGATCTGCTCGATTCGATTATCCACCGCCTCGGGCAGGTTTTCAATGCCGGTGGACAGTTTGTTCGACGCACTGACCGCAGCGTCCGCGCACTCAAAAAGATAGGACAGTGCACGGCGTCCGGCTACAAAAGCGACCCTTACCTTGCCGCGGGCAGGTGTTGCGCTGATGATCTTCACAAGACCAATGCGTCCCGCAGTCTCGGGATGAGTGCCGCCACAGGCGACCATTTCATCATCGCCGATGGCAACGATACGAACATGCTCGGAGACCGTAGGCTTCTTTCGCAGCGGCAATGTCTCCAGTTCCTCTACAGAAGGGAACCAGCAGCGAATGGGTACATCTCGCTGAATGTGTTCATTGACATCCCATTCGAGATCTCGAATGACTTCCGCGGACAATCGGGTCTCGCCGTTGGGCATTGCGACATCGATGGAAGAGACATTGTCACCGATGTGCAGTCCGATCGTCACGCCCTGCAGTTTGCGATGGATGGCACCGGCGATCATATGATCCGCTGCATGCTGCTGCATATGATCGAAGCGGCGATCCCAGTCGATATCGCCTTGCACGGTCTCACCGACATTCAGCGGCTTGTCCACGATATGAACGACATCGCCGTCTTCCACATACACATCAAGGATATTCGCATCGTTCAAGGTTCCCTTGTCAAAAGGCTGTCCGCCCGACGTGGGATAGAAAGCGCTGCGATCCAGCTTGACCGAATAGCCGTTTTCGACCGCTTCACAAGCGGTGACCGTCGCATCGAAATGCATCAGCGTCTGTTGGTCGTAATACAATCTTTCAGTCATGGTTTACTCCTCTTGCAAAAAACGGCTCCATAAAGGAGCCGTGCTAAATTGTGAGCGGCGTCTGTAAGCCGAGTTCTGTCGAGAACGGTCATCTTTCTGGGCCTGAAGTTGCCATCAGGCTCTAGCGATTATCCCGAAAGCGTGGCGGGCCACCACATATGCCTTCCATTCAATCTTGCACCAGGTGGGGTTTACAGGACGGCGTAGTTGCCAGGCCGTCGGTGAGCTCTTACCTCGCCTTTCCACCCTTACGCTTCCTTGCGGAAACGCGGTATATCTCTGTTGCACTTTCCTTGGAGTCGCCTCCACCGGCAGTTAACCGGCACCCTGCCCTGCGGTGCTCGGACTTTCCTCAAGCATTAAGCCTGCGACCGTTCAACACCCTCACAATGATCAGCCTTCGTTGGCAGGCGCATACAGAATGCGTCCGCAGGAATTGCACTCAACGATGGTATCTCCGCCCTTCAGGGACAGCAGCGTTGCGCTGGGCTGTTCCATGAAGCACTGACCACACTGATTGCTCATCAGCTTCGCCATGGGCGGGGTGCAATGCTGTTTGATCTCGCGATAGCGCGCCAGCAAAGTGGGATCAACCTTCTTTGCTTCAGTTGCGCTCTTCTCGCGGAGCTTGTTCAGCGTTTCGGAATCTTCGCCGAACTCCTTATCGTAAGTAACCTTCAGGGCATCGTATTCGGCCTTTGCCTTTGCGGCACGAACGCGGATGTCCTTCTGCTGCTTGTCACGATTCTCGGAATCTCTGTGCATCTTCTGCATTTCCTTCTCGTAATCGGCAAGGTCCTTCAGCAGTTTTTCGATAACGTCAGCCTGCTTTGCAGCCTCTTCAATGGTGGTTGCGGGATGGGCTTCCTTCTCCGCAACTGCCGCTTCCAGCTTCTTTTCCAGACGGGCGATCTCGTCCGCAATCGCCTCGAGGCGATCGCTCATACCGGCGATATCGTCTTCCAGCTTCTTCATGCTGTTCTTCTGCTCCATCAGTACGTTTCTGTACTTCAAAAGCTTCTGGCGGTTTTCGGACTGGCGCATTTTGCCTTCAAATCCGTCCGCTTCCATATCAACCTGCATGAACTGCCACAACGCATCCAACTGCATTTTTCTTCCTCCTATATTGTCAAACCAGTATTGTACTACTGTCTATTACCTCTGCATCTGTCTTTTGTCTGAGCATGTCCGCCAGTGCGCGCGCACCGGGGATCTCGGTGCGGTCGTGCCCCATAGCCAGCATGTTCAGACCGTTTTCGGCACAATCTACGGCGAGATGATAAGAAAACTCACCGCTCAGGAACACATCTGCGCCATTGGACTTGGCTTCACCGACGTAATCACCGCCGGAACCGCCCATAACAGCGACCTTTTGAATCACGGAAAGGTCATCGCCATAGCGGAAGCCCTGTCCGCCGAGCACTTTTGCAGCCAAGGCAGCAAACACTCCAAATGTCTGTGTTTCAACTCTGCCAAGACGCAGACCGCTCTCGAAAGCCACTACGTCAGTCAGTCCAAGAGCCTTGCACAGCGCATCATTGACGCCGGGCGTAGCCTTGTCAAAGTTTGTGTGTGCCGCATAATGGGCGATGCCGTGCTCGATCAGGTTCAGCAGCATCCGACCTTCGGCATTTGCGTCCGTCAGTCGCTTGACGCCACGGAACATGGAAGGATGGTGGGTAACGATCATGTCGACTTTTAATTCGACTGCTTCCGCCACGACCGCTTCGGTGAGATCGAGGGCGCACAGGATCTTTCGAACTTCCTTATCGGCATGACCGACCAGCAATCCGACATTGTCCCATTCTTCCGCCAACACGGGCGGGGCGATCTCATTCAGGATGTCTGCAATATCTCGAACCTTCACAGGCATTTGCGTACATCCTCCCAAATCTTCAATTCATTCTTCAATTCCGCGACTGCACTTTCGTCCGATGCCCCTTCGGCACCGTTCAAGGCTTTTTTCAGCACGCGGATCCTGAAATCGGCATAGCCCGTCAGCTCACGGGGCAGCGTCTTTCTGAGGATGGGACCAACGAAAAGGTCGGTCTCATCGTATTCGGCAGTCCCCTGCTTTGCTTCGATCAGCACATAGTGACGACGACCGTCCTGAACAACGCGCTCATCGGTGATCGAAAAGCCGTTTTCGGAAAGCCTCCGACGCAGCTCGGGCTGAGCAACATTGGGTGCCATCAGCAAGCGTGACTGACCAATCAGGTTCTTGCCTGCTTCCACGATGTCCGCTATCGTCGTTCCGCCCATGCCTGCAATCACGATCGTATCGCAAGGCGTATCGAGACGCGGAACGCCGTCGCAAACAACGAAAGAAGCTTTGTCGTCACATCCAATCAGTCGAAACAAAGCGCGCGCCTTGCTCAGCGAATCGTCCGAAATATCTGTCATGACCGCTCGCTCAACCCATCCTTTTTGCAGAAGATAGGCACCGAGACGGCCATGATCGCACCCCACATCCATGACACTGTTCGTCCGACCGACCATGTCAGCCAGCAGCGAGAGTCGCGGATCGAGGTTTACATGTTTCTCGGGAATCATCAGTCAATGGAATCCTTCAGCTTGCGGGAACGGCTGGGATGGCGCAGCTTTCTGAGCGCCTTAGCCTCGATTTGGCGAATGCGTTCGCGGGTGACCTTGAACTCCTTGCCGACCTCTTCCAGCGTGCGGGCACGACCGTCTTCCAGACCGAAGCGCAGCTTGAGGACCATTTCCTCACGGGGCGTCAGCGTGGAAAGCACGCTCATGAGCTGTTCCTTCAGCAGGGTAAAGGCGGCTGCCTCCGCAGGTGCGGGTGCATCATCATCGGGGATAAAGTCACCGAGATGGCTGTCCTCTTCCGCACCAATGGGGGTTGCGAGGGAAACGGGTTCCTGTGCGATCTTGATGATCTCGCGAACCTTCTCCTCGGAGATGCCCATCTTCTCGGCGATCTCGTCGGGCTGAGGCTCACGACC
>JAKSPZ010000077.1 GCA_024404395.1 Clostridia bacterium
CTGGAAGCTTTTGCAGAACCTGTTCGTTGCATCCAGTGACAATCAGGAAATGCCTTTGGCACTGGAAATGAGCCGCCGCATCCTGTCTCAGGCAGGCGGCGCATGGCGCATCCATGGCGGTGGATTCGCGGGTACCATTCTGGCGTTCGTTCCCAAGGCATTGTTGGATGACTACATTGCAAAGATGAACGGCGTATTCGGCGAAGGTGCCGTGACGGTCCTGTCCGTGCGTCCCGAAGGTGTTGTATGTCTGAAGTGATTTGCTGCCGTACGACCTCGGCAGAAGACACAGAGCGCTTTGCCGCAAAGCTGGCGGAGATGCTGAAGGTGGGGGACACGGTGTTCCTCAGCGGCGATCTGGGAACGGGAAAGTCCGTGCTTGCGCGCGGTATCGCCCGTGCACTGGGCGTCGTCGGTGCCATGCCGAGCCCGACGTTTACCCTTGTGATTCCGCATAAGGGTAAGGTGCCGGTGTACCATTTTGATCTGTACCGTCTCGCGGATCCGGACGGGTTCTATGCCGCGGGATTGGATGAGATGATCGGCGGTGACGGTGTCGCTCTGGTGGAATGGCCGGAGATGGCGGATCCGGAGACCGATCGAAGCCTCTGGCTGACCCTCAGCCGTGGGGCGAATGACGACGAACGATCCATTGAGATCAGGAATGACGGCGTTGACGGCTTTGATGCTTTGGCGCTGTCGGATTGGAAGGTGTCGGTGTGAAGATTCTGGCGATTGATACGACCGGTCCCGTCGCGGGCTGCGCGGTGATGGTGGATGATCTCATCGTCCATACCGTAGCGATGCGCCACGGCCTGACCCATTCGGAGACGATCATGCCGGCGGTGGACGAAGCGCTGGAAGGCTCAGGACTGGCGGTCGGCGATTTGGATTGCATCGCGGCAGTGGCGGGTCCGGGCTCCTTTACGGGGGTTCGTATCGGCGTTTGTGCGGCGAAGGGCTTGGCGCATGCGGTCAATGTGCCCTGTGTGCAGATCCATGCATTGGAAGCGCTGGCAATGAATTTTGCGGGCTTTGACGGTCTGGTCTGCCCGATCCTCGACGCACGACGCAAGCAGGTGTACTGCGCGGCTTTTGACGTGTCCGATGGCACGCCCAGACGCGTCCTTGAGGATGCGGCCATTCCGCTGACGGATTTCCTGGCACAGCTGCCTGCGGATAAACGCCTTGTTTTCCTCGGCGACGGTCTCGGGGTGCATAAGGAAACGATCAGACAGACTCTCGGCGAGCGTGCCATGATTGCGCCGGCAAACCTCAGCGACCTCAAGCCCGAGGCGGCGTGTGTCCTCGCGGCACGGAAACAGGATGAATGGCGGGAGGCGAAAGAACTCGTGCCCGTCTATCTCCGTGCGCCTCAGGCGGAGCGTGAACGCAATGCAAGACTTCGGGGGGAGAACAGCCATGAGTGAGATCACTGTCGGCCTGATGGACCTCAGAGATGTGGACGCCGTCTGCGCCATTGAAGACGCGACTTTTCAGACGCCCTGGTCTCGGGACTCCATCCTGAAGGAAGTCACGACCAATGAGCTTGCCAGATATATGGTCGTCCGCGAGGACGGCGAGTGCATCGCCTATGCGGGCATGTGGCTGGCTGCGGACGAAGGTCATATCACCAACATAGCGGTCCGAGAGGATCGTCGCGGCATCGGCTACGGCGAGATGGTCACCCGCGCATTGATCCAGCTGGCTGCGGACAGCGGCATGAACTGGATGACGCTGGAAGTGCGTCGCTCCAACAAGCCCGCTCAGTCCCTTTATCACAAGTTGGGTTTCATCGATGTCGGTTACCGCAAACGCTATTATGAGAATTCGGAAGATGCGCTGGTCATGGCACTGGAGCAGCTGCCCGAGGGCAATCCCGAAAACGATCCTTTCCTCGTTTACGAGGATGACGAAGAAGAATAAAGCCTGAAGCAAAAGGGAGGCGGATACGTGCTTATTAAGACTGTTGCAATCATCATTGCCATTATCGGCGGCATCATCGGATCTGCCGTGCCGTTGAATGCGTTCAGAGACGGACGTTTCCGTCTGTCCGCGTTTACGCTCTGGTTCAAGGAAAACAACGCTGAGCAGTTCATTCGAAAGAATGTTGTGACGGGTGTTGTGACGGCGGCCGCGGCGGCTTATCTGCCCATCGTGCTGTCGCTGTTTATCGCAGTGGAAGAAAAGCGTAGTTCCATCGCGGGCTGGGTAGCCATTGTGGGCTTCCTGATCGTCGTGCTGATCCTGAACCGCCGTGAGCTGGGGAGGTTTACCCGACCCACCGCGCGACTGGTGCGCCTGTATCTTCTGCAGACCATTCTGATCACGCTGGTGGTCCTGCTGTTTAGCGCCGTGCTGGGCTTGCCACCTTATCTGTCCTACGCGGTGGTGCCTTATCTGACCCTTCCTGTGGCTTATGTGCTTGATCCTCTGGAAACGAAGATCAACGCCAGCTATCAGGAAGAGGCGCGAAAAAAGCGCAGACAGTTCAAGCATCTGGCGGTCATCGGTATTGCGGGAACGGCGGGCAAGACCCATACGAAGTTCATCCTTCGCGCGATCCTCGCCCGTAAGTATAATGTGCTGGCAACGCCTTCCAGCTATAATACGGCTATCGGCATCGCGAAGACCATCATGGAAGCGCTCACCGACCAGCGCAGGGTATTCATCGTCGAGATGGGTACGCAGCATAAAGGTGAGATTCGAGATATCGTGAGACTGACCCGTCCGTCCTACGGCGCCATTACGACCATCGGTGATGAGAACGTCGATCTCTTCGGTTCGATGTCCAATGTGAGCGATGCCGTGAATGAGCTGATCGACGGACTGCCCGAGAAGGGCAAAGCGTTCTTCGTGAGCGACAATGCCTACGCGGATCGCCTCGCGGCAAAATGCACCAGGGATAAGACCATTGTCGGTGTTGATAACGCGGATTGCGATGTCCGCATTTCGAAGATCGACATGGATGAGAAGGGCATGCGGTTCGACCTCATGTTCCCCAACGGCGATCTGGTGCGCTGCCGTACCCGCCTGCTCGGCGAACTGAATGCCAAGAATATCGCGCTGTCGGCTGCAATCGCTTTCAAACTGGGCATGACCTCTGCGGAGATCGCCGAAGCTATTGCAAAGCTCCCCGTTTTCGAGAAGCAGCTGCAGCTGAAAAAGGCCGAGCGCTTTGAGATCGACGATACCCGAAATCGTTCGCTCAAGGGCGTATCGGAAGCTTTCAACGTGCTGAGCCACATGCCCGGACGCCATGTGGTCGTTACGGCGGGCTTCTCGTCCGACGATAAGAAGGTCGATGAACTGAATTACGATTTCGGCGTTATGTGCTTCACCGTTGTCGATATCGTGATCCTGATCGGCGATAAAGATCGGTTGCGTTCCATGCGCAAGGGCATACAGAGCATCGGATTCCCTCAGAATTCAATGCATATCGTTGAGACCCTTGCGGATGCCGAGGATATGCTTGAGCAGCTTACCGATGAAGGGGATACGATCCTCTATGAGCTGCCCATGGACGATGTGGAATAACACAACAAAAAAAGAGCCTGTCCCTTTCGGGGACAGGCTCTTTTCAATTGACTTAATATGCCAGATACTTGCTGAGCACGTAGCCGTACATACCATTGTAGTAGACATAGTAGAACTCATCACCGGTGTTATCGTAGACGACTCGTACGATAGAATTCAACGGAACCTTGGTGATCTCAGGCGCGCTGGTGATGGGTGCGGTGCGCAGAGTGATGTAGGACTGGCAGTAAGCGACGCGCATATTGTAGTTGTGCATGTCGGCGCCGTTATAGAGCTTGCTGATATCGGGGGTCAGATACTGAGCAAGAATGTAACCCTTGGTGCCGTTGAAATCACAGTAGTAGAAGCCGTTGCCAACATTGCGATTCAGAACGGTGACGAACTGTCCGTAATAAACCTTCTGAAGACGGTTAGCGGAGGTGCTGGGGCTCTTTCTCAGGGAGACATACTCGTTGCAGTTGTACACGCGCATGGCGGTGTATTCGGTTGTGCTGACGGAGGATGCGGAGGAAGAGCTGGAATTGGAGACAATGGCGAGATACTGACGCAGGATGTAGCCCTCGGTGCCGTTGTAGTTGACATGATAGAACTCAGCGGTATCGCCATAGCCGTAGTAGGAGACGGTGGCGTTCAGCGGAACCTTGGCAGCGCTGTGTCCCTGCTTGCTGGGGGTCTTGCGCAGCGTTACATACTCATTGCAGTTGACGACGCGCATGGTTGCACCGGTGTAGGTGCTGTAGGAGGTGACGGCCAGATACTGCTTGAGGATGTAGCCCTCTTTGCCGTTGTAGGTGACATGGTAGAATTCAGAGGTGTCACCGTAGCCCAGGTAGGTGACGCGGGCGGCGAGGGGGACTTTGCAGACGGAGTGTCCCTGCTTGCTGGGGGTCTTGCGCAGCGTGACGTATTCCTGACAGTTGGTGACATACATCTCCGTTGCAGCCAGTGCGGTGCTCATCATGGACAGCAGGCTGAGCAGAACGAGCAGGATTGCGAGGGTTCTGGTGAACTTCTTAGTCATGGAGACCATCCTTTCAAGGCAGTGTTGGTTGCTTTGTTTGAATGTTAGACGGTCGATCGTGAACTTTGGTTCCTATCGATCAGCGAAAACGGAAGACCATTTCAACGGGATTGTGGTCGGAAACGGCGAATCCTTCGTCCACAACGCGGCAGCTGACGACTTCGATGTTATCGGAGCCGATAAAGCCGTCGATGGTCAGGACCGTGCTGACACCGGGCTCATAGGGTGCGTCGGCAAGACGGCAGGAGGCGATGGGGGCAGCCTCATCAAGCGAGGAGACAATGCTGACGCACTTGGGCAGACTGGCGGCGTCGACGGGCTGTGCCCAGGTGAGGTCGGAGAAATCAAAGCCGAAGATCTCATCGGCGTTGCCATACAGGTCGCGGTTGAAATCGCCCGTAACGATGACATAGGCACCGTCATCATATTCCTTCTGAATATCCTCGGAGATCATGTTCAGCTGCTGAGCCGTGATCTTGCCGTCGGCGGTGTAGGCGGAAAGGTGGAGATTGAACAGGGAGAGCGTTTTCCCATTGGAAACGGGGATGCGGCTGATCGAATAACAGCGGTCCAGATCGAGGAACTTGCGGAAGCCGCCTTCAACAGGCAGCTGACGGCGCAGGGAGCTGTCGATATGGCTGTCTGTCAGGGTCAGCAGACCGGAGCGGGACTTTCCGTGAGGCTGATTGAAGGGATACATCAGATAGACGGAATCGTAGTTCTGCGCAAAAACGCTGTCCTTCGAATCAAAAGCCTTCGTGATGACCGCACTCTGATCCACCTGATAGGAACGGGTAGAGCCGATATCAACTTCCTGCAGCGCAATCAGATCGGGATCCAGCGCTTTCAGCGTGGCAACAGCGGTGTTGATATTGGCCCAGACTGCCCCCTCGGAGAAGGCACGGGATTCCGTGCCGCCGTCCATAAAGAAGGAATAATCGGCGGAATAGGCACCGAAGCCGAGATTCCAGGTAACGATGGAGAGGGTCTCCTCGTAGGGCAGCGGGTTGTCGTTCTTGCAGGTAGGCTCCAGTGCCTGATTATCGGGAATGCGATGATAGAATGCAAAGGCATAGCCGACGTATCCGCCGACAACGATGAGGACCAACAGGAGCAGGTATGCAATTCCTTTAATAAGTTTCTTCATAATCAACAAAT